>NZ_CAXAVM010000010.1:0-73329 GCF_963972345.1 uncultured Gimesia sp.
TGCTAAACGGGACCTCGTCCTGGCCGGAGGAGGCGAGACACCAGCATGATCAGCCGCCGCCGTCTGACATTTCAACTGACACCGCTGCTGGACCTGCTCCTGATCGTGATCTTTGCGCAGTTCATGGATACTCAGGAGACGACGGCTCGCATCGAACAACGTTCTCAGCAGCAGGTGACGCAGGCTGAGCAGGAAGCGAAAACGCTCAGAGAAGAACAACGAATCGCACACCGAAAGCTCGCCGAACTGAATCGTTCGAACAGGCAACTGCTACTTGATGCAATGCAGGCAGAAAAGAACGCCATCGAGATACAGAAGCAGGCGCGTGCCAAAGCACAACTGACGGAGAAGCAGAACCGCGAACTCAGCGAACAACTGGAACAGACGCGAGAACAACGCAACCTCGTGGGTGAAATGGTGCAGCAACTGTTTCAACTGCCTGATTCCCTGCTGGATCCCCTGTTAAACGCCAAACCAGATCCGGAATCCGAACAGACAAAAAAGGAAATCGAACGCATCAAAAAACAACTGCAGGAACTGGCGGGGGGCAAAGCCATTGATGTCGTTAAGCATTTCCTGACTTATGATGAACTGACGAAACGCAGCGACATCTGGGAACTCTATCTGACAGAGAATGGGGTTTTTCGCTTGAAAATCGGCGATCAGTCTGCGGAATTCCGGGCAGATTCCCCGCAGGAGTTTGTCGATCGCTTTTATGCTGTCTACAAAACCGTACCTCAACCCAAGAGCCTGGTGATCATCCTCTTCTCCTATGGCGATGCCCGTGCTTCGCTACGTTTTGCCGCCACGCAGGGCCTGCCCCTGGTCGCCGAACGCATGCGAACCGACAGCAGCGGCCGCACCCGTTACGAATACGCGGTGATGGGCTTCGCCCCTGAATCCGTTCCCGTTTCTCCCTGAGCGGCGTAGCGTCTCTGCACGCATGACAGATTGTCGCAAGTCACAATTGTGCTGTTGACGTCCTCGTAATCAATTCCAAAAATAAAAGCAGAGCCTGATATTGACTGCTGAATCAACTGGAGTCCTGCGGACTCTGTTTCCAGTTAATGACACAGGGGGCTGCGAATGTCTCTCAATTTACAGGTTCCACGCAATTGGAAAACCGAGGCAAAAAGGAGGGTTAATATGTTACGGTATGAATTTCACGGCGGATTACTCGACGGATATAACGTGAGTGAAGACTCTTCCGGGGTAGAAAAGCAGATCTTTGAAAAAGCCAACTTTTTTACGGAAGGAAAACAGGGGCATCATTTCAACGAAATTCCCAAACCGGTACTGGAAGAAGTTCTGGCAGACAGCGATTCCCCGTCTGAGAAAGTAGACCGGTTAATGGAAATGATGTGTCACCGTTACACAGTCGAGAAAAAAGACCAGGCAGGGGAAGACGAAGTCATCACCATGGCCTACTCGTCGAACAAGTAAGCACTGTTGAACGCGGTATTACGAACCGATTCCCAGTTCCGTTTTGACTTCTTTGAACTTCTCAATCGCGAAGTCCAGGTCTTCAATCGAATGGGCGGCTGAGATCTGCGTTCGAATCCGTGCTTTGCCCTTGGGGACCACCGGGAACGAGAACCCGATGACATAGATGCCTTTCTGCAGCAGCGCATCCGCTACACGCGCTGCCAGGGCAGCATCGCCTAACATGATTGGCACAATAGGGTGTTCGCCGGGCAGGACTTCGAAGCCGACTTGAGAAATTCCGGCACGAAAGTGTTTCGTATTGGCTTCCAGTTTATCACGGAGCTCTGTTGAAGCAGTCAGCAGGTCAATCGCGGCAATGGAGGCAGTCACGATTGACGGTGCCACGGAGTTCGAAAACAGGTAAGGCCGCGAACGTTGTCTTAACAGTTCAATGATCTCTTTGCGCCCGCTGGTATAGCCGCCACTGGCACCGCCGAGTGCTTTCCCGAGTGTCCCCGTGATGATGTCAACGCGATCCATAACCCCATGAAATTCATGGGTTCCTTTACCACGCGCTCCCATGAAACCGACGGAATGGGAGTCATCCACCATCACCAGCGCATCGTATTTTTCCGCGAGATCACAGATCGCCGGCAGATTGGCGATGTAGCCGTCCATCGAAAACACCCCGTCAGTGGCAATCATACGATACCGGGCTGATGCAGCGGCTTTCAGCTGTTCTTCCAGGTCCTGCATGTTGTTGTTTTTGTAGCGAAACCGCTGCGCTTTACACAGTCGCACGCCATCAATGATGCTCGCATGGTTCAGCTCATCCGAAATAATCGCATCTTCGGCGGTGAGCAGCGTTTCGAACAGGCCGCCGTTGGCATCAAAACAGGATGTGTAGAGAATCGTATCTTCCGTCTCCAGGAACTGGCTCAGCTTCTGTTCCAGCTGCTTGTGAATCGCCTGGGTACCACAGATAAAGCGGACCGAAGAGAGACCGTAGCCCCATTCATCCAGGCCTGCATGAGCGGCGGCGATCACAGCCGGGTGCTCCGCCAGGCCCAGGTAATTGTTGGCACACATATTCAGAACCGGCTCTCCCTCCGCGACACGGATATGCGCGTCCTGAGGCGTGGTGATGATCCGCTCTGACTTATAAAGCCCTTCCTCGCGGATCGTCGAGAGTGTCCGTTCCAGTTCCTGTTTGATCGAGCCATACATGAGACAAATCCTGTTTCATTCCGGAGGTTAAGTAGCGATTAAGTCTGATGGAGTTCGTTAAATGTTATTCCAGTCAAGAATGACTTTGCCGGACTGACCCGACAGCATCACGTCAAATCCCGCCTTAAATTCACTGGCATGAAAACGGTGCGTGATAATCGGGCTGATGTCCAGTCCACTCTGCAGCATGACGGTCATTTTATACCAGGTCTCGTACATTTCGCGACCGTAGATCCCTTTCAGGGTCAGCATGTTGAATACGACCACGTTCCAGTCGATGGCAATTTCCTGTTCGGGAATTCCCAGCATGGCAATTTTTCCGCCATGGCACATGTTATTCAGCATATCACGAAAAGCCTGCGGATTACCTGACATTTCCAGGCCGACATCAAAACCCTCTGTCATGCCCAGTTGCTGTTGGGCACTGGCAATGGGATTCTCGCGCACATCAAGGGCCAGCGTGGCGCCCATCTTGCGGGCCAGGTCGAGACGGTAAGGGTTCACATCAGTCACCACAACGTGCCGGGCACCCGCATGTTTGACGACAGCCGCCGCCATCACACCAATCGGTCCGGCTCCCGTGATCAGCACATCTTCTCCCAGCACATCAAAGGAGAGCGCTGTATGGACTGCGTTACCAAACGGGTCAAAAATCGAAGCGATATCGCGGTCGATTGAGTCATCGTGATGCCAGATGTTGGTCATCGGCAGGGAAATATATTCGGCAAAAGCGCCGGGACGATTCACGCCCACGCCCCGGGTATGAGCACACAGATGCCGCCGTCCTGCGAAGCAGTTACGACAGCGTCCGCAGACAACGTGCCCTTCCCCACTGACGATTTCGCCTGGCGAATAGTCGACGACATTGGAACCGACCTCGACAATCTCGCCCACAAATTCATGCCCCACCACCATCGGAACAGGAATCGTTTTCTGAGCCCAGTTATCCCATTTATAAATATGCACGTCCGTCCCGCAAATACCCGTGCGGTCGACTTTGATCAGCACATCGTTGATACCAATCGTGGGAAGGGGAACGTCTTCCAGCCAAAGCCCCGGCTTTGACTCCTTTTTAACCAATGCTTTCATAATGGAACTCATCACTCAGGAGAATTGGAAAAATTAAAGGGTGAGAATCCTTTATATTGACTCATTATCCATTATAATAGAAAAAGAATATCCGTTTTGCAAGAGTGAATATCCATTATATTGGATTGTGCGTCATGTCGGCTCATTCCGCCAGAAAACAGTCTGCTGCGGCAGCAGGTTCCGAATTGTCTCCTGATGAAATCAGTGGTCAGCTTTCGCAGCGCGTACGCGAACTGCGAAAAGAGCGCGGCTGGTCTCTCGATTCGCTCTCCGCCGCCTGTGGTGTCAGTCGTTCGATGCTCAGCCAGATTGAACGTGGTGAAGCGAACCCGACGCTGGCCGTCACCGTGCGGATTTCTCAGGCGTTCGGTATTGCATTGGGAGAACTGGTTGAAGCTCCTGTCTCCTCTTCTTCGATCGAAGTCATCCGGGCCGAGGATCGAACGTTTCATTATCGCTCTGATTCGGAATGCCGCATTCGGACGCTCTCTCCCCTGCACCTGGAAAAGGATGTGGAGTTCTACGAAGTCCAGTTGCACGCCAGTGGCAAGTTGCAGAGCGCGCCTCACTTTCGGGGAACTCGCGAATTCCTGACGGTGGAAAAAGGAAAGGTTCAGGTCGAATCAGGTGAAGACAGCACCCTGCTAGAGCCCGGCGATTCTGCCAGCTATCGCGTCGATGTCCCGCATGCGATTATCAACGTCGGGCGCGGCGAAGCCGTTCTGTTTCTGGTGGTCATTTACCAGAACTGATGTCAACGACGAAATCGCCTCACATTTAACCATGGCGCCTTCAAACTATTATACTCGGTTCAAAGGACCTTGGAGACGCTACGATAAAACGGGACACAGTCTATTGTTCGCAGGCGGTCAGGCTCGGTTCTGTTTCAGCTGCGGCTTGTTCCAGTTCGGCTTCAAAATATTTCTCGCGATGTCGATCCGCCAGGATTGTATCGATAAAGAATTGAGACGTATGAAACATCAGTAGTGGAAAGACGGCTGAGGGAATTCCTGCATTCCCCAACATCGACGCATCGGTGGCGACGAACACGGCAATCGGCAATGTTTTCTGACTGCCGGCGATGGCACTGGCGATCCGGTCGCGTGGTGCAAAGCGGAAGGTTTTTCCCAGCAGCAGATTGGCAGCAAATCCGCTGACATGCACCACGATACAGCTGATCCACACGACGGCGACTGCTGCCAGCGAGATGCCCACTTCGGAGGTCTGAATACCATAGCCGGTCTGCACTGCCGCGAGCAGCACCATGAATAACACAAAGACCAAAGCCACCGTTCCCAGCCGGGAAGTGATCCGGTCGGCAAACGCTTTGATCTGCGAATTCATGCGCAGGATCTGACCGAAGACTACAGGGAGCATCGCAGCATAGAACAGTTTGGTGATCATGGCGACGCGATCAAATTCGACCTCGCGTGACGTGATCAGCAGGATCCAGAATGGAACGGTAATAAAGCAGGCGCCGTTCGTAATCATCGTGACCATCAGGGAGATGCCGTCATTGCCGCCGCCACGGCGGGGCCAGACCGAGGCGCCACATAACGTGCAGGGTACGCAGGCCATGATGATCAATCCGATGCCAAAATCTGCCGTTAACTGCAGAGGCAGCAATGCCCAGGCAATCAAAGGCAGTAGAACCACGTTCGTCGCCAGGGACAGGATCAGTGGTCCCGGTTTTTTGATTGACGTCAGCAGGTGTTCTGAGTTCAGGCTCAATGACATCAGAAACAGCACAATCGCCGTTAACCAGGACGGGCGGATGAACAGTTTCACCTGCGCGAGGGTGTCCTGTGATCCCGTCTGCCCCGCGTAGACGCCGATCGCAATCACAATTGTTATACAGACTAAAAACCAGCGACGACGTAAAAAGTCAAGCATGACTCAGATTTCAGTTGGAGGAGTGCTGCAGGGCGCGTTAATTTTTGGGAGCATTATCGCGAATCGCGCGCCACCGTTTTTCCAGATAGGGGAATGCCGGCTTGAGCGCTGCGGGAGGTTTATTTTCCGCCACGGCGACAATGGCGCTGGAAAGTTTGCCCGACTTCGCATCACTGATTGCCATCAGGTACATGGAAGCGATGGTACGCTCGGGATCCACGCGAGAATAGAGTCGGAAGTAATCATTAAACGAACGGCTGGCGGAAGCGTCTTCCCCCTGCAGGTATTGGCCTAACGCCAGAAAATAGGTCGCTTGCTGGGCCGCCATCAAATGCATCAGTCGCGTTTCCTGCGGCACAATCAGGTCGGAAGGAAAACCGGCTTCCAGACGCGTGGTAACATAGCTTTCGATGGCTGCTTCCTGATCTCCCATTAACTGAGCAGTGCGTGTTTTCAGCAGTTTTCGCGTCGGCGCACCCCACTGCACTTCAAATCCTTCCGGTTTTTGTATCCTTGCTTTCGGATCAAAGGGCACCGGAGCACGAAATGGTAATTTGAGCGAAGCAATTCGTTTCGCCAGATCACCTTCGACGGCTTCACTGGCATCAATTTCTTTATCAGGGTATTCCGACACTTTGATTTCCGCGTCTTTCAGAATTCCTTTTCCAATGGTCTGCAGATGTGAGATGAAACCCGGATCCCCTTTTAATTCTTCCAGGTTGCGGAACAGCACAAAGGTCTGTTTGCGCGACAGGGAATCTTCCAGGCGTCGCATCCGGCTCGACCATTCACAGCTGCGTCCCATGATCAGGGCCTGCGGGGCTTTCAGTTCTTCGGCTGAAAAACGGTTCGCCGCGTCTTCGCCATAAAAGTCTTTCAGGATCTCGGGAGACTTCAGCACCTCAGCCAAAGTTGCCGTCTTCTGGATCAGAACGGTATCTGCCGGTTGATCTTTGGCAGGGATCGGCAGACCCAGCACCGGATCAAACAGGTAGACACTTTCATTCAGCAGGACTCCCACCAGTAATTTATAGGGAGCTTCTTTAGCAGGTTTTAACAGGACAGCGTCCAGACGCAACTGCCTGAGCATGTCAATGTAAATCCAGGCGCGTTGTTCTGCAGAGCCGGCACCCAGAATACAGATTTCATAAGGAGACAGAGGCAGTACATTTTGTTGGTTTGTGATGAGCACGACATTATTCATGCAGTAATAGAAGGCAGAAGTAATCCGTTCGACATCATTCGATTTGCCTTCGATTGAGGCGTTGACCATTCCATTAAAAAGCTGTGAATCACGGATGAATTTGCCATCAAATTCCGTAAATCGCGTCAGATCCATTTTCGCCAGTTGCGCTTCACTCAGATATTTTTTGAGAAATGACTTCTGGGAATCCGTCAGGGAAGGGGGATCAGTATCGAAATTTCCGCATTTGAAGGTCCACTGATTCAACAGGCCCACTGCACGTTCCAGGGACGAACTGATTCCCAGCCGTTCCGGCTCCAGCATGCTCATGGCATTATCGATATAGCTGTTGCAGTCGGGATCATCCTGATTACCAGAACCCGATTCGCCGGCAGTTTCCTCTGAACTGGTAGTTTTAGCAGACGTTGTGGGAGGTGTCTGCTTTTTACAGCCTGATACAGAAATCAACAGGGCCAAACAGCAAACACCAGTTATCATCATCAGGCGGGCAGCAGAGACGCATCGTATCGGATTCAGGATCATCATATCAGTTTTGGCTTCGTCGTACTGTACAGTTCCGGCTTTCAGAAGACGGGACCGTGTCTGTCAAAGATCGGTTAGGCCTCTGGAAGGAATTTCAAGAAATATCAGAGGAGAACACGCTGTACCAGATACTATAACCAATTTTCAGGCAGATGGAATGTCTGAAGTACTACCGATTTCATTGAACAGATCGCGGAATTTCTGCATCTGGAGGGCGAAGCCGGTGAATTCGTCCAGCGGGACCATATTAGGACCGTCACTGAGCGCCTGTGAAGGATCAGGGTGGGTTTCGGCGAAAATGCCATCGCAGCCACACGCGACTGCCGCCCGGGCCAGGAACGGAATCATTGCGCGATCTCCCCCCGTCGATTTTCCTCCCGGTGTCTGGACGCTATGGGTAGCATCAAAGATGACCGGCGGCCCCATCTGCTGCATGATCGGAATACAGCGCATGTCGTTTACCAGCCGACCGTAGCCAAAGGTGGTTCCCCGTTCTGTCAGCAGCAGTCGCTCCAGCCCGAAGGCCTCGCATTTTTTCACGGCATGAATACAGTCTTCCGGAGCCACAAACTGTGGCTTCTTGATATTCACCACACCATCATATTTCAGCGCCGCTTTGGAAGCCGCTTCCAGTAAGTCGGTCTGTCGCGCCAGAAATGCGGGGATCTGTAAAATCCGGCAGACCTCGGCAGCGGGAGCCGCCTGACATGGTTCATGTATGTCGGTGGTGACTTCCAGGCCGGTTTCCTGTTTCACTTTCGCCAGGATCTCCAGGCCGCGTTCGAGACCAGGGCCACGAAAACTGTCCACACTGGTCCGGTTGGCTTTATCGAAACTGCACTTGAAGACGAGGGACAGGTTTTCTTTCGAAGCGATTTCAGCCAGTCGCCTGGCAGTCGTCAGAACCAGTTCTTCACTTTCAATGACGCATGGCCCGGCAATGAATACCAGGGGAAGTTTTTTTCCGCATTGAACCTGACCAATCGAAACCGGGTTATGTGACACCTGTGAATCCTTTCCAACAGTATTACTTAAATTGATGCTTCGGGAATTATGGTAGAATTTGCCAGGTTCAGCAAGGCACGATAAATCGACCTGCCTTGGGGAGCACCGTAATTTCCAGTGGAGTCAGTCCGGTCGCATCCCCGTCGGTCTGAACGGGCACCGGCCGGGCAGAGCGAATCTGAATCCGATTTGCCTGAATGCGTTGCACATCAGGTGAATTCAAATGGGAGCCCCGTACGATCTGGTACAGGTATTTTAACGTGCTCCACAGCCCTTTTTTCTTAAACAGGATCACATCGAGCAGACCATCCGCGTCGTTCGCCGTCGGAGAGAAATTCAGCTTCAGACCGTAAGCGGGAATGTTAACAATAATCGCATGGTAGGCGGTGATTTCCTCAGAACTCTGGTCTGTCGAGATTAACAGTGGTTCATATGGATAGGAACGAATGGTTCGCCAGAGCGGTTTCAGATAACTCAGGTGGGAAATATTCCCTTTCCGGAATTCGGTCAGATCTGCCACGACGGCCGCATCAAAGCCCACACTGGCCATCAGGATGAATCGCTGCTGCTGCATCTGGCATAAGTCGATCTCCCGGGTTGCTCCCCGGCTGATCATCTCCCCGACAAATACGCCTGAGCGGGGGATTCCCAGGTAACGGGCCATCAGATTCTCGGTTCCCAGGGGAAGAATCGCGATGCGCTGGTCGGGGTAGCGATTCACCAGATCCTGTACGGTTCCATCTCCGCCGGCGGCAACCACGCACACAGGCGGGTTTTCCTGCGACCGGACACGCAGCAGTTCCTGCATACGTTCCCGGTTGGAAAATAATCGTGGGCGAATGCCTTTCTGCTTCAGGTAGCGGATCAGGTCGATGATCAGCGAGGCACGGGTTCCTGTTCCGGAGATCGGATTTCTTTGGATAGCGACCCAGGGTAAATTCATTTGCAGTCCATCTCTATCGTGGCGGCAGCCTGGCGAATCGGCTCGCTGGAAAGGGAATCAATCTGGAAATCAGGCGGAAAAACTTGAGAAAAAATATCGGGAATCGAGCAGAATTTGAAGAAAATACCAGATTCCGTTCGTTGATTCTTAATTTTGGCTGACAGAAAGCCGATTTCATAGGTACGATATCGTTATACTGTTTATGTTATTCAAGATTTTGGTGAAAAGCATAAAAACCAGGGCAGGCATTCTATCATTCGTGCCTGATTCTGCGTAATACAGGATTGAGGCATCTTGTTTTTTAGCCGGTTGTTACTACAAATAAGTAAGCCGAATCGACAAGTGTCCCCGTTTGTGATGCAGTATAAGTGAAGCAATAAATGTCTTAGTGGACAAAGGCTGTTTTCGTAGTGACCAATCCGCAAAAAATTCTCTTCTGTGGGCCTCCAGATGACCAGACTTCTGAGTTGCGAGAACAGTTCTCCAACGAAGACTATGTGGTGGTGACCCCGGAGAATCTCGCGGAAGGGATTGCGGAATTTGATCAGGGAAACATTTCCGCACTGGTCGTGCCAGCCACGACCGAAACCTTACCCCTGGCGCTCATTCAGTCTGGCTCCCTGCTCGAATTTTTACCACACGCTGTTGTGGTCCTGGATGCCGACCTGCGGATTATCTGGTCGAATCACCAGCTGGGAGAGCTGTGCGGTCACGAGGAGTCACTGATCGGCCACTCCTTCTACGATGCCTTCGGCGCTCCCGAAATACTGGGCCCCGACTTCAGCCCGTTTCATTCCGCGTTCTCCACACGTAAGATTGCCAAGAGCGGACTGCGGGTGGGAGATAAGAGCTACTTTGATGTCGAAGTCATGCCTGTACTGACGGCCCACGACAGTAAACAGGAACCCGCGTATCTGGTAGCCAGCGTGCGTGACATTTCTGAAGAAGTATTACAGCGGCAGAAGCTGAATGCCATCTACCAGGCTGGTCTTGAGCTCGGCGATCTTTCTCCCGAAGAAATCTTCGAGATGACAACCGAAGATCGTATTGAACTCCTGAAAGCCAAAATTCTGCATTACACCCAGGATCTGCTAGAGTTTGAAACCGTTGAAATTCGTCTGCTGGATAAAGCCTCCAATCGGCTCGATGTTTTACTCGCTGTCGGCATGGAACAGATTGCAACGAATCGCACCCTGTATGCGGATCCTGAAGCGAACGGCGTAACCGGCTTCGTTGCCGCGACAGGCAAAAGTTACCTTTGTGAAGACACGGCGCACGATCCCCTGTATATGACAGGGGCTCCCAATGCCCGCAGCTCCCTGACGGTTCCCTTAAGTCTGCACGATGAAGTGCTGGGAACCTTCAATGTAGAAAGCCCGCATGCGGGCGCGTTTGATGAAAATGATCTGCACTTCCTGGAACTGTTCAGCCGCGAAGTCGCGATAGCCTTAAATACTCTGGAACTGCTGGTAGTCGAAAAACTGACGACCGCCTCTGCCAGTACCGAGTTAATTATGCGTGGGGTCGTTGATCCGGTGGATGAGATCCTCAACGATACGGCCTGGATTCTGGAGCGGTATATCGGTCACGAGCCGAGTGTGTGCGAGCGATTGCAGCGTATCCTTAAAGATACTCGCCACATCAAGCAACTGATTCAACAGGTGGGAGATGAAATTGCTCCCCAGACACCTCATCATCACAAAGTGCCCACGATGAGACAGGTGAATCCCAAACTGGTCAACAAGCGGATTCTGGTCGTCGACAGTGATGCCACTGTCAGGCGGGCAGCACATGAACTGCTGGGCCGACTGGGCTGTGAGGTAGAAACTGCTCACGATGGCGAAGAAGCTTTCCTGATGGTCCGCAGCTTTCATTATGATGTGGTCATCGCCGATATCCGGCTGCCCGATATGAACGGGTACGAATGCTTCGCCCAGATCCGGGAAATCCATGAGCACCTGCCTGTGATCCTGATGACAGGTTTTGGGTACGATCCCACGCACTCCATCGTCAAAGCCCGGCAGCTGGGACTGAAATGTGTCCTCTACAAGCCGTTCCGCCTCGATCAGCTGATTTCCGGCGTGGAAAAAGCCGTCAGCATTTCGGAAGATATCACTTCAGAAACTTCGAATTGAAGTTCCTGCTTCCCGCTACGCTAGACGGGTCGCTCCCCTTTCCTGCTCGCTCATTTTCTCTTTTCAGAATACAGGCTCGATTTCGCTTCAGCCCTGCGATATATTAAAAAAAGTTAAAATATTGAATCCGCGCTCAGTTGAGATGACGATTTTTTAACTCGGATCACCGCCAGACAAATTCATTCCAGTGACACCCGGGATCACTTCTCACAAGGAGATTTTTCATGTCCAATTCAGTCGACCGCCGCGAGTTCCTCAAGAAAGCATTGATCGCGGGAACAGCCGTTCCAGCCTTCACCGGTGCACTGCCTCTGCTGCCACTGGCAGCGGCTCCCAAAAGCAAAAGTCCGAATGAAAAACTGAACCTGGCTTCGATCGGCGTGGCCGCCCGGGCTTATGCGAATATCAGCGGTACGAAATCAGAAAACTTTGTCGCACTATGTGATATTGATTCGAAGCGTCTGGAGATTGCCTCCAAAGAATTTCCCAAGGCCGACAAGTACGACGACTACCGCAAGGTTCTGGAACGCAACGACCTGGACGGCGTCCTGGTCAGTACTCCCGATCACATGCATGCCCCGGCAGCGGCAGCAGCGCTGCGAAAAGGTCTTCCCGTTTATTGTGAAAAACCTCTCACGCACTCTGTGTATGAAGCACGCGTCCTGACCGACCTGGCCGCCAAAGCTGGCGTCGCCACTCAGATGGGGAATCAGATTCACGCGAGTGACAACTATCGCAAAGTCGTAGAGATGGTTCAGTCGGGAGTGATTGGCCCTGTCCGCCGCGTGCATGTCTGGGTCGGTGGCGGAGTGCGGATTGAAGGCGAACGCTCTAAAGAAAATAATCCACCCGCTCATGTCAATTACGATCAATGGATCGGACCGGCTCCCTTCCGTCCTTACAATGAATCGCATTTCCACTTCAACTGGCGCTACTGGTGGGACTTCGGAAACGGTCAGCTGGGTGACTTCGGTTGTCACTATATGGACCTGCCTTTCTGGGCGCTGAAGCTGAAATATCCCAAGACGGTCGTCGCGGTGGGCGAAAAAGCCCATGGTGGTGTGAATGACTGTCCCAGCCTGATGAAGGTCGATTACGAATACGAGGCCCGCGAAGATCTGCCCCCGGTTCACATGACCTGGTATCACGGTGGCTGGAAACCCAAAGGTGCTGAAATGTACGAGAAAAACAGCGCCGTCCTGTTCGAAGGGGACGATGGACGCCTGCTCGCTGATTACGGCACGAACAAGGTCTTCATGGAAGCCGGCAAAGAAGCGAAACCGGTCGAACCCTATCTGACCCGTCCCAAGAGCCACCACATCGAATGGCTCGACGCCATCCGCAATGGTACTCCGACCGGAAGCAACTTCGGTTACGCGGGTCCTCTCACCGAGACCGTGTTGCTGGGCAATGTTTCCTACCGCGTCGGTCAGAAGAAACTGGAATGGGATGCCGACAATCTCAAAGTCACTAACGTCCCCGAAGCCGCCCAGTACATCAAACGCGAATACCGCGAAGGCTGGACGCTGTAGTTGGCATGAATCCAACGGACGAACTTTGCTTTGTCACAAAAAAAACAGCCTGCTGATTCTGGTTCAGCAGGCTGATTCTGTTTTCACTTTAAATTGCAATCAGCTTATTTATACTTCACAACCGTTTTATAGTTGGGAGCTAAAAACCGGGGACCGCGGCTCTTGTAGACCACTTTGCGTGGAGAGTAATACGAGTAGGTCGAGACTGCCGGAGCATAATAGGTGGTGACCGGTTGCACCACGACTGGCGTCTGGTAGTAAACTGGCGTCACAACCGGCGCCGGTACCAGGGCAGGAGAGTAATACGCGTTCATGGCCGGCACATAGTAGGCTGTGTTGACGGGTGCGGGAACCGAGTAAACGGGAGCAGGTCCTACATAGGGAAACGGTGAGCTGTAGTAAGTGATGCGTCCTCCCGCTTCGGATACGGATGACATCAACGAGAAACAGGCGACAACAGCGGCCGCGGTAAACAGCATTCGAATACGCATGGGTCTGACTCCTAAAGAGTGGAAAATCGAGTTTAGTCACGGATGAACCGGGCTCAGTTCATGCTGCTCAGGCACGTCCCCAAAGAGGTGCTTCCTGCCTGCGATCTCGACTTCCCTGTCAGACGTCATCAACTGGGTAAGTTGTGCCTGCTATATCGATTATACCGGGAAATCCGCGCACAGCTACCAGCCAGTTCATGTTTTTTCAATCTCAGACAAATCAATAAACTGTTATGGGTTCTGGCTTTCCGAAAAATTGACTCGATTCAGGCTTCAAAACGATCCTCAGGATTTCTGAGCCCCCTCAATCAGTCCCTGCAGGTATCCGAATGCATGCAGCCGTCCCAGCATGGTATAGCCGGGTTCCCCTGCTTCTTCTCCCACCAGCTGAGGCACATGATCGGGGCGAATCGGTCCTGTGAAACCGATTTTCTGATATGCTTTGACCGCGGAAAACATGTCGGTCGGGCCGTTATCGTGAAACGTTTCGACAAATCGTTCCCGCGTCCCCCGGATGTCCCGGAAATGGACATAGCGGATATGAGACCCCAGACGTTCAATCGTGGCGGGAATATCAACGCCCATCTCTGCAAACGTCCCCTGGCAGAAACAGATTCCGTGAGCCGGGCTGGAAGAGAGCTACATCAGCCGCTCAAAACTCTCCACGGAATTCATGATGCGGGCTTTCCCCATGAACGTATCCAGAGGCGGATCATCGGGGTGCATTGCCAGCGTCACACCGCAAGCTTCGGCGACGGGCAGCAGTTCCTGTAGAAAGCGTTCCAGGTTCTGCCATAAGCGGTCTGCTGTGATCGGTTCTCCCTGTTGCTGCTGCGTCGTCTGTGACAGTGAAACCGCCTGCTCGGCCTGTTCGACATCGAAGCCGGTCACCAGTGCGCCGCCCCGCTCCGGCGCTTTGAGTTCAGTGCGGACCCAATCGGTCCCCGCCATAAAGTTGTAACAGACAAACGGAATTCCCAACTGCTGAATATTCTGCAGCAGCACTTTCATCTCCTCGATCTCTTCGTCAAACCGTTCGTTGCCCAGTTTGATGTTTTCGATCGGCAGATAACCCTCGATTGCCGCAATCTGCAGACCGCAGGCGGAGACCTGTTCTTTGATCGACTGCAACTTTTCCAGGCCGGGTCCCGGATAACGGATCGTGACATGCGTGACGCCGATCTGTGCCAGCATCGTCAGGTTTTCGTTAGTAAAAGGCGTCACTACTGAAGTCAGTTGCATGGCGGAATTCCGTTTTAAGTTATGAAAACTCAGTCGCGCGATACTGGTTCGTCCCGGGCGTGAACAGTTCAGGCAGCCAGGCTGTTCCCAGCCCCGGCGTTTTCGGGATGACAATCCGCCCTGCTTCGACTTCCACCTGGGTATCGATCAGCTGTGGATACAGAATCCGCAGATGTGCACGCAGACTCTCCTGCCAGGCCACATTGTTCGAACTCGCGGCGACATGCACTCCGGACAGCAGCGTCAGCGGGCCCGTGCAGTCATGCATCACGACAGGCACATTATAAAACTGCGCCAGGCGGGTGATGTTACGCGTCTGTGAAATACCACCGACCCACGTCGGGTCGATCATCACAAAGTCGGCGGCCCGTTTTTCCAGCGCCAGTCGGTAGTCATCGGGGCCGTTGAACATTTCACTTACGGCAACCGGAATGCCTGCTTTATCCCTGAAGTCGCTCAAGGTATCGACACAGTCGACCCGCAGCAGATCTTCGGCCCAGAGAATATCATATTCCTGCAGGCGTTTGGCAATCCGAATGGCCGGGGCCAGCTGAAAGAAACCATGACCGTCGATGATCAGTTCGATATTGCTGCCCAGTGACTCCCGGATTTTCTGAAAAGGCTCCAGTGCCCGCGTGATATCTTTATGTGTGATGTGCAGCGGTCCGTTGGTTTTGTGCGCGGCGAAATCCAGCGTCCAGACTTTGAGTGCCTGGTAGCCTTCCGAAATCAGTGAGCGTGCCAGCTCCACCGGTTCATTGACGGCGGACCAGTAATCGTTCAGCGGTCCCTGGTTCCCCACCGATCCATATCCGGGCCAGGTATGAGTCGTTTTTTCTGCATTGGCTCCTCCGTAAGAGGGACCGCCGCAACTGTTGTATGTACGAATCGATTCCTGCACACAACCACCCAGCAACTGCCAGACCGGCTGTGAAGTCGCCTGCCCGAAAATGTCCCACAGCGCGAGATCAATCGCGGAAATCGCCCGCAATTCGGTTCCCCGCGAACCGAAGTTCGTCGCGCGTTCGTAAAGAAATCGCCAGTGCGCTTCGATATCCAGCGGGTTCTTGCCCATCAGGTAATGCGACATCCAGTCGTGGATCATCGCGGCGACGGCGTGTGGCGCGTAATAGGTCTCACCACAGCCGACGAGCCCTTCACTCGTGTGAATACGCACCAGCAGCAGACCGGGCATGATCGAATCGGCGATCGAGGTTTCAATTTTTGTGATCTGCATACGCTGGCTTTCTCAGAGGAAGACGATTCGTGGTGGAATTCCGTTTAATGGATCGATTCAAAGGGAAACAGGGGTTGACGGCGAAATTGATATTGGAACTGTTGCATGTCGGCAGAGGTGACTCCCGGCGTATTCACGCGAATCAGATTCGGGCAGACCGGGCTGTAGGCGGCCAGCGGAGCCTGCACTCCCTTGGCAATCAGGATCTGATAATCGGCGGGTGCAATGCCACATGAAGTCAACTGTCCCAGGCTGAACGGGGGCGTGCGATGGCTGTTGAGCATGATGGTCAGACCAAAGTCAGTCTTCACGACGGCAGTCGGTCCCATATGAAATTCGGTTTTGCCACCATGCCTCACTTCCGGTTCCTTGAAATGCCCGTCATGAATACTGACCACCGTCACATCGCAGATCAGGGGCGCACCATGCTGATCATCGGTTTTGCCTCCCATCGCGAGTTGAGTCAGTGTGGTCCCCGGTCCCGCGGCGATCGCCTGTTGAGCCGCCTGGGGATCGAACAGACAGGCGAAACTGGTGGGCCCGCCTCGACGTTTAATCGCATGTAATATCGTGGTGCCATCTGCCGGAGATCCGCCGCCGATGTTGTCCCCCATATCCAGGAAGCAGACTGGTCCCGTCAGCTGTTCCGCCCGGTCCAGTGCATCGTCGATACTTATCAGGTGTGCCTGGAATTCGTCACGACGCTGGATCAATGTTTCACCCAGCTGGTCTGCCAGTTGTTGTGCCAGTTCTGGGGCATTGTCGGTCACCACAATGAAACCCGATCCCATTTCGTACACATCAGCATAGGGGAATCCCAGGATAATGCTGTTACTCAATACGCCGGGCGTTTTGAGTAGTTCATCTGCCAGTCGATAGAGCGAGGCGCATGGTTCCGATGAGGTATGTTGACGCTCAATATTAATCGCGAGGGGGACGAAGCAGGCAGCCTGTGTCGGTTTGACTTCCCCTTTCAGAATGCGTTGCATCAGCCGGGCCGCTTCGATGCCTCGATCGCGCTGGTCGATGTGGGGATTCGAACGGTACACAATCGTGGCATTGCAGGCATCAATCATCGCCTGCGATACATTCGCATGCGCATCGAGAGTGCAGACGATCGGCATGTCTGGTCCGACAGTCTCACGGACCTGTGTCAGCCAGTACCCATCCAGATCCCGAGCCCCTTCGCTGACACCTGCACCATGTGGTGCAACCAGTAATCCATCCAGTGGGCCAGCTGCTTTTAGTTCTCTCAACATTTGTTGCAGCAATGTCTCGACGGTGGGCTGGGTGATTGTTCCTCCAGGCAGTGCACGCGCCACAAAAATTGGCACCGCTTCGATATCGGTTTCAGCAAGACTGGCAAAAAATCCGCCAATCTCATGGGCCGAATCTGCAAAGATCGGGTAGATCGACTCACCGGTCGCCAGCACATCATATTCAAAATCGGACAGTTCCGTCGCCGTCTGAATAAACGTATTGGATTCGTGCTGCAACGCAATGATTCCGACACGCATGAGAGGCTCCTTTGTGAACCGGGCAAAAATAATGACTACCGAAAATCCATAAGAAAACGAGCAGTTATATCTTAATGTGGAACGGTGTATTCAGTATAATGGAACAATGCTCTGGTTGCAAGCAGCCAGAAAATTCTTCGTCTTCTGTTTTTCTGAATGTCAATTGCAATGCTGGTCACCAAAGAAGTCACATCGCTGGGCAAGGCATTTCTGGTGCTGGAGGTGCTGGCAGCAGCCGATGGTTCGCTGACACTGTTGGAAATGGTACACGAACTCGGACTGCCCAAACCGACCGTGCATCGAATTCTGCAGGAACTGGTTGAACTGGGATACGTGAGCCGTCTTGAAAAAGGCGTGTATCAGATTACCCCGAAACTCCGGCGGCTGGCATCCGGTTCTCTGGAAGATCGCTTGACGGAACTGGCGGCTCCCCTGCTGAGGGAACTGCATGAGTTGACGGGCGAAACCGTCAATCTCGGCGTCCTGCGGGGCACTCATGTTCGCTACCTGAGCGTACTGGAGAGTACGCATCCCCTAAGGCGGATTGTGGAGCCCAGCAGCACCGATCCGTTTTACTCGACCTCTCTGGGCCGGGCGATCACTTCACAATTGACGGAGGAAGCATGGGACGCCCTGATCGCACGGACCCGGCTGGTCGCCCGCACGAGAGAAACGGTTATCGATCTCAAACAGCTTCGTAAAATTCATCAACAGACGCAGGCCGATGGTTATTCCGTCGAACAGGATCAGAACGATGTCGGCGTGACCTGCATCGGAGCGCCCCTCTATGAAGGGACGCAGATCGTTGCCGCTATCAGCCTGAGTGTACCCACGGCCCGCGCCGATGCAAAAGCGCTGCAGCGATTTATCAAAGCCGTGGTACGGACGGCCCGGCAGATTTCACAACAACTTCAACCTCAGACATGAGACAACCATGAATCAGCCACAACCGGAAACCATCACGCTCGACATGATGCGGGAGCATCTGCACTCAGCCATCATTTGCGACGCCCTCGATTCGCTGGGCTACACCAATCAGTCGCCACGCAAGGAACTGCTGCCCATGACGGTGGATGCGGTTGTCGTGGGGCGCTGCAAAACCAGCCTCTGGGCCGACATGTACCACGTTGATCCCAGTCCGTACGAACTGGAACTGAAAGCCGTGGATTCGATCAACGCCGATGAAATCTTCATTGCCGCTGCCAGTGGTTCGATGCGGTCGGGGATCTGGGGAGAACTGCTTTCTACCGCCGTCAAACATCGGGGTTGCTGTGGTGCCATTATCGATGGCGCGGTTCGCGATGTCCGGCAGATGCGATCCATGCAGTTCCCGGTCTGGGCGGCGGGAACGTCTCCCTATGACAGTAAAGACCGTCAGCGGATTATCGACATTGATGTGCCCGTCGAAATCGGCGGCGTTTACTTTGCGCCCGGCGATCTGGTATTTGCCGACGTGGATGGCATCGCTGTCGTGCCGCAGGCCGTCGAAGCCGAAGTGATTCAGTCCGCCTGGAAAAAGGTGCACGAAGAAAACACCTTTCGCGACAGCATCAAAAACGGCATGTCCGCAACGGAAGCCTTTGCGAAGTACGGGATTTTATAAAGACTGCCGCTAATCGGTTTTTGCAGGGTCCCACCAGGCATCCAGTAATCGTCGCAGCTCAGCCAGGGACTCAGCCTGTTCGGGGTCGTCGATCAGGTTCTGCGTTTCTCCCGGATCGTGTTCCAGATCGAACAGCACATCGCCGTTGGTGTAATTGTTCCAGGTTTTTCCCTGCGCATTCGGGTTATGAGAAGTGATCAGTTTCAGGTTCCCTTTGCGAATCCAGCGGTGTGCAACTTCGCGTCCCGGCTGGTTCAAAGCCGTCGCATCTCCCGGAAAGACTTCTCCATAGACGGCGCGATCTTCCGGCAATGTTGCTTTCCCGCGCGCCGATGGCAGCAGGTTGACGCCGGGCAGCTTTGCGGCTTGCTTCCCCTGCCCGGCTGCATGCAGCAGTGTGGGCACGATATCAATACTGCTGACCAGTGCCGTATGCGTGGCTGGTTTTGTATGTCCGTCCCAGCGGATCAGAATGGGCGAACGCAGACCATCTTCAAAGGGGGAGCGTTTACTTTCTTTGGTATGGTGAAAGTTCTCGCGTGGCTTCATCGGTCTCTCGCCCGGCGTCCAGCCATTGTCGATGACGAACAGAAACAGCGTGTTCTTGAGGTCGGCTTGCTGTTCCACAAACTGGACCAGTTCTCCGACGGTATCATCGAACTGCGAGCAACTGGCGTAATATGCGATTTCATGTTTCGCCACGCGCGGATTGTTGCGATACAGGTCGAAATATTTTTGAGGCGAATCGTGTGGCTGGTGTGGCAGATAGGGAGCATACCAGACCAGCCACGGCGTGGAGTTCTGTTCGCAGTCTGTGACGAAATCGTAAATCGGCTGCATGGTCTCCCGGCCGATCTTCAATCCCCAGTCTCCATTGCCGTGAGCCACCAGTGTGCCGTTTGCCAGTTTGCGGTTCCCGCCGAACGACTGGCCGGGAACTGGTTCAAAAATGGTCATGCCTTCAGTAAAGCCGGCGTTGCGATAATGGCCTTCCCAGAACTTGCCTGTCTGCAGGCAGCGATAACCGTTCGCCGCCAGGATGCGTGGCAGTGTATCGACGTTTTTGATCAGTTGAAACGCCTGGCTGCGGGTCGACTCGTATTCGTTGCGCGAAGTCATTTTATTGAAAGCACTGTTGCCTGGAGGCGGATGGTTATAGTGGATCCCGCTCTGATGCGGATAAAGGCCGGTCAAGAGCGTGGCCAGCGAGGGACTGCAGACACTCGTCGGCAGATAGCCATTCACATAGCGGGCCGACTGCTGTGCCAGACGATCGATGTGGGGCGTCTGAATCTCTGTGTTGCCCATAAAACCGAAATCGCGAAAGGTTTGATCGTCTGAAATAATCATCACAATATTGGGAGATCGTGCAGGTTCCGCTGCGGCCAGCTTCCCCGGAGAGCCGAGGAAAACAGAAAGAGACAGTATCAGGAAGAACGCATTCCAGAATGCTGACAGGGCATCAATTTGAGTGCGTTTCATTGGTGCGAATCTCTCCCTATTAAAATCGAGACGGTTTCCAGTCATTCAGCATAGCTTGAAGGGACGGGGCTGTCATTCCGAATCTGCGTTATGAAATTCCACTTTCGCCGCAACTCTGCCCTTCTGGAAACGGTATCTGCCTGTGAAAATAATGAAAAGAAAGCAATACCAACATTACAAATCCGGTTTTGTGCGGTAACATAACATCTACTGCAGTCAACGAAGCCGGATAATGGACTCGGGGTGACTGCGGTTGCTTTCAGATATTCAAAAAAACAATCGCGTCACAGTTTCAGGAAAAGGAAGATTCCCGTGAGTATCAATACATTAGAGTATCAACCGGGCGGCGATAAAAAGAACTCTGAATTTTTCGAAGACTACCGGATGAAAATCTTCGAACGTCGAAAATCCAGTGGCATCGAAGACCTGCTGGGGACCATGCGCGGCATCGTGCTGCAGGTGGAAACGGGAGAAGTGATACCTTATCTGCATGAACTCTACCTGATGACCCCCTACCGTTTTTCCGCTGCCTTCCGAAACAATACGCACAATGTGTATATCCTCACCTCGCATCCCGACTATCCGCGGATGTTCATCCTGGAGCCGCTGGAGAAGGACTACGCCGACGAAATCACGATGTTCAATCGGCTCTACCCGCTTTCCAGTAAAAAGCCCAACGCACGTTACATCGGTGAAATCTTCAGCACGAAAGATGTCAACGAAACGCGAAGCACGCTTGAGTCGCACAGCGTGCGGTTCAATTACCACCACGAAACCAAAAATCCGTTCTTTACCGATGCCCATTTTGTATTCACCTTCCCTTCTGACTTTACCTGTAACCGGGTCGGCTACACCCAGGAAGACATCGACGATTACGATGTGCTCCAACTGGGGAAACCCTTTGAACTCGACCCCGAAGTCATGGAGTCGCTGAATCAGGTGCTCGCGTTTGGCGAAGCTCATAAGCTGAATAAACTGGTGCTGGGAGTCGACCATCTGGCCACCCGGATTCTTGCTGGCGAACGGGAAGATGCGATCCTCGAATTCCTGACCATGTCCAACCATTACTTCTGGGGCGCTTATAATATTGCGGAGATGAACTCATCCACGAACGTGACGCGGAACGGTTACGTCGATAACGATAAAAAATCACCTGCCAAGGTCTTCACGGCTAACAACACGCCCTCCTTCGTGAACTCCTTTGAGAATCTGCCCATGCCCACAGAAGATTTCGTTCGCAATTACGGACGTCGGTTGCATCATGTGGCCTATGAAGTGCTCGACGGCGATCATCGGGGCGGTGAAAAGAACGTGGATTACGTCGTGCAGACTCTCAAAGACAAAGGCATTCCGTTCCTGGCACATGTCGTGGGGGAATGCGTGGATGAACCCAATCTGAAGCAGATTTTCTCCAAACACTCCCAGTATTCGATTCTGATTACCGAGTATGTGGAACGCTGTCACAAATACGAGGGTTTCTTTACCAAGTCCAACGTGGCCGCTCTGACCGAAGCCGCCGGCATCGACGAACGCTACGATCACGGGCACGTTTTCGACTGACAGACATGCCCGGACGTTCCCCGGAATTTTACGCTGCTCTACTCACACCATGAATTGAAATCACTATGAATCCTACTTCTTCAGAGCTGCCACGGCTTGTTGTTATCGGAGGAGGTTTTGGCGGCATCAATGTTGTCAAAGCATTTAAGAATGAAGCGGTCGAGATTGATCTGATCGACAAGCGAAATTACCACCTGTTTCAGCCTCTGCTGTACCAGGTGGCAACGGGCGAACTGGATCCGGCGAATATTGCGGCACCGATTCGCAAAATTCTCTGGAAACAGAAAAACGTGCACGTCGCGCTGGGGGAAGTCACCGCCATCGACTTTGATAAAAAACTGGTCTGCTTTGATGGTGGCGAACTTGACTACGATTACCTGGTCATCGCCACCGGAGCCCGGCAGTCTTATTTTGGTCACGATGAATATCGAGTGTATGCGCCGGGATTGAAGTCGATCGACGATGCGCTGGAAATTCGCAGGCGGTTGTATCTCGCGTTTGAAGAGGCGGAATGGGAAGCCGATGAAGAAGCCCGCCGTAAAATTCTGACGTTTGTGGTTGTCGGCGGCGGACCGACGGGCGTGGAACTGGCAGGTGCGATCAAAGAAGTGGCTTCCGAAACTCTACCCCGCGAATTTCGCAATATTCAATGTAATATGGCCCGCGTGATTCTCGTGGATGGTGGTCCGCGTCTGGTAGGCCCCATGCCTGAAGATCTGAGTGCCCGTGCGCAAAAAGTGCTGGAAAAAATGGGGGTTGAAATTCATCTGAATGTGCACGTGACCGATGTGACAGAAGATGGCGTGAAAATCGGCGAGGAAACCATTCAGGCCGAGAATGTGTTCTGGGCCGCGGGCGTCCAGGGACAGGATCTGGCGAAAACACTCGATACCGAAGTCGATCGAGGCAGCCGGATCGTTGTGGGCCCGGACATGTCAATTCCCGGCCACCCCGAAGTTTTTGTCATAGGAGACGCCGCACATGCGACCGATGCCAAAACTGGAAAACCGGTGCCCGGACTGGCACAGGGCGCCATTCAGACCGGTCGTTTCGTAGCAGACATCATCAAAAAGGAAATCAACGGAAACGCACCGAAAGAGCGGCCGCAATTCAGTTATTACGACAAAGGCTCGATGGCGATGATCGGTCGCGGTAACGCCATCGCCGCGATCGGCAAAATCCATTATGGCGGGATACTGGGCTGGATCTCCTGGAACATTCTGCACGTGATGTTCCTGGTCGGCTTTCGCAACCGCTTCAAGGTCATGCTCGACTGGTGCTGGAACTACCTCTGGAAAACCCGCCGCTCCCGTCTGATCACCGGCGATCCCAAAGTCCACATCAAACGCCTGTACTCGGATCATCAACCCCCCGAAGTCAAAGCGGGGAAAAAGAAAAAGCACGACGCAGGGGAATCCTGAACTTCAATTTGGGAGCCGTGAAACATGAAATATCTGATCGCTGCACTCATGGCAGGCTTTTTGATTCTGGCCATGTTCGGCTTTATCTGGAAAACGGAAGGCGAGTTTCGCCAGGCTGCGCTGGATCGCGGCTGGGATGGCGAACAGGATTTTGGCATGGAACTGCCCGGCGATCTGTTGCAGCGAGTTTCTATCGCCAACCTGCTGAGGGTGTATTCCAATCCGATTTCCGTCCTGCTGGTGGGGCTCTGCTTTGGAATCGCGTACCAGCTGGGAGGCTCCGGCGGCGATGCAAAATCTGATCAGCCGGTTGTGACCAAAGAGCAAAAGTAGCACGAATTGATACCAGTATGATTTCAACATGAGGAGGAATGACATGGATACGGAAGAACATAAAGCAGAAAAACAACGTGGCTCTGCAGAGGCGGGACTGGTCTATTTTGGCGCAATCCTGACCGGTTTTATTGGAATCATCGCATCTGCAACGGCATTTTTTAATGCAGAAATCGAGGGACGCAGTCTTTATCTGCTGGCGTCGGCTGTGGTCTTTGGTTTGCTGGCCAATGCCATGTATCGGAATTAAAGCGGAAAAATCGAATAATAAATGAAACAAAGGGGGCCCGATCGTCGTCTCAGAAGGTAACGTACTCACTAATCTGAATAAGGAAGTCCTGCCATGCGACGCGCGTTTCCGGTTTTATTGTCAGGCTTGTTGATCGTAAGTTGTCTCCCTTCCCTTGCCTGGGCTCTGGGGGAAGAAACGTTTGGTAATCGACGGTTGAACGCGTTGAATTACAAAGACTGGCCCGGAATTGAACCTGTTATCAATCATGAGAGCCGCGTCTATCATGTCTGGGTCAATGGAAATGAGCATGCTTACTACCGCGGCGATATCGATGCACTGAATGATGTCCTGCAGAAATTTGCTGCTACGAATCAGAAGCAGCATGAGATCGTACTGCGACCCGGCCCCGCTTCCACAAAGTCGTTTCGAGAGACACAAAGCATTCCCTATCAATGGGACCTGCATCTGGTGGGCGGCCTTGCCCGGGCCATGGCAAAGAAGGACCAGGGGGGAAAAATCTGGAACCTGCATCCGATGCTGTCTATCTATGTGGATGAGACGATTCCGCTGGATCAGCTCAAAATTCCCGCTGGTGTGACTCTGCTGGAACTGGCGGATCTGGAAAAGCGGTTTTCCGCCGGACTGACCAGCACCGATATTACGGTTCGTGGCTGGGACGCCGGTCAGCTGGCAGGACTCAATCCCTACAGTACCAGCAACATGAACGCGATTGCGAAACTGCTGGATGATAACGAAGTCTGGGTGCGGTTAAACGCCGCCGGGGCGCTGTCGGTCTTTGGAAAAAAAGCGACACCGCTGCTGCCGGACTTGCGCGCCAGGCTAGACACCGATGATGAAGCGTTCAAAAAAAGACTCACAGAGACGATCAAAATCATCGAAACCGCGCCGGACAACTCAGAGGCAGAAAAACAGCATCAGAAAACACGGGAACAGATCCATCTGTTTCTGAAGGCGCAGAAAAAATAATGTGCTCTATTGCGAACCTGCCTCATTTCTTCAACAGGGAGAGAAACGATGCCGACATGTAGACTCATCACGATGCTGTTTGGTTTACTGGGGCTGCTGTTGACGGCTCAGGATGCCTGGGCAATTGAGTTTGGAATCGGGCAGTCGAAGGAAGAACTCGGACTCAAATATGAGCTGTCCGTTGTCGACCATGGCACTGGTCGCGTGACAATCGAGCTGGAGATTGCCGATGCCGGGAAGTTGAAGCCCATCAATTCTATTTCGCTTTACATTCCGGAGGAAGGAACATCAGGCCGGCCCGATCTGATGGTTTCGCTGGCAACCAGAACGGTTGACGGAAAAACCCAGGTTCGTGCTCACATGAAAAAAGAACTGGCAGAACGTGCCCAGTTGCAACTGAAAACAACGAGCGATCCTCGGACCGGCAAACCGACGCCGCTGACCGGGTATTATTTTACCATCCATGTGGATGAATTCATCAAGGATAAAAAATAGAAGACTGACGGGCTATAATCTTCTAAAGGCAGCGCGCAAAAATAAGCAGGCCAGCAGAGGGGCATCTGCTGGCCTGCTTTGAGAGCAATACTTCACTCCGTCATTCAGTATTGCGGTCAGGAAATAGATCCTTATTTTTCAATTCAATCAGTCGGCTACACCAGCGCCAATTCCAGCACCGATGGCAGCACCCTGGTTACCACCAATGGCACCTCCGATACCAGCACCGATGGCAGCACCCTGTCGTTGATCGCGGTTCCAACCACGGTATCCGGTGCCATAGCGACCGTTAAATCTGTTGCCACGGTTGTTGTAGTATCCCTGTCCATAGCCACGACCGTAACCATATCCACGATTATTGTAGAAGTTGTTACCGTAACCATATCCCCGGTTGTAGTTTCGGCCATAGCCATAATACTGGGGTTGGCTGTAATAGTAACCACCCTGGTAATAACTTCCGTCGTCGTAGTAGTTGCTGGACTGATAGTTGTCGTCGTCTTGGTAATAATCCTGGTTCATAGGCTGACCGGGATTACGATAGGTTACCGGATCAAATGATTCCCATTGACCATTGGTATGGATCAACCATTCATTCTGATCGGTTTTGTACCACCAGTGACCGTTGTGATGACGATAACGGGCGCGGGTCGCATCATCAATGTCCAGATGAGCGGTTCCCTGACGTACGAAATCATCGATTTCGTTATTTCCCTGATTATCGAACGTCTGGGGGCGATTCGTCTGATGGCGCTGTCGCTGGTTGCCTTCCAGATCAACGTCTGCATCCCCTTGAACGTTCCCCCTCAGTTCGGCATCGCCGGGCGTGTTTTGAATGGCGCCATCGGCGGCATCAGGAGTCTGGGGCGGTGTCTGCAGATCTCGTCTATTCCTTTTTGTGTTGGCATCCACATCAGCGTCCAACTGTGTTTTGGACTTCAATTGTGAATCTTGGGAATTCGTATTCTGTTTAGATTTCGCATCCAGGTTTGCATCGGCGTCCAGTTGTCTGTTATTCAACTGAGACTTGGCATCCAGATCGGAATTCGCATCGATCCTGGCATCTTTTCCCGGTACTTTGGGAGCAGGGTTGGTAACCTGGCCCGCTGCCTTTGACTGTGATTCCAGTTGAGCGCCGGCATCTTCCAGAGGAGCCTGCGCGGTCAGCAATGCGGGGCTGATTCCCAGAACGGCTGCAGCAGCTAAGACTTTTATACTTCGGCGTAACATTTCATTTCCTTCCATATATTGTTTCGAGTATTAAGTGGTTTCATTCCTGGCCACGCTGGAAGAGAATTGCAAAGGCTATGCCAACTCCCAAAATACTCCAAAAATCGACTAAAGTGCGACAGGATGACTGAAATCGAAAGCGAATCTGCTGATGGGCGATCACACGACTGGATGCTCAGCGAACAACCCGCGCTTAAACCTGCCAGCAAAATCTGGAGAGCCGCGTGCGTGGTACACCAGTCCCTCAGGGCTGATACTGATAGGGAGGAAATCAACGTAGTCGCGCGTGAGAACAGCGTCTCGAGAACGGTTATTTTGTACAATGATGAGTCTCGAATGACCGCCGCTGTATCAGATTGGATTCTGGGAAAATCAGGATGGCTGGATGAGTTCTACTTCATCTGACTCAATACGATCTTATCGAACAGTTTGTCGCTGAAGAGTCGTTTGACCCGGGGCAGTAGCTTGGCATCCAAGGTGGTCGCGTAGCGGGTTTTGGGCTTCTTCGCTTCGATGGCCTTCACAACCGCATTGGCAGTACTTTCGGGGCCTGGACTTTTGGAGTAGAGATCACTCGTGAATTTGCGGAAGGCGGCGACGAGCGGCTTATAATCTTCTGTATGGTCCAGATTGTCCAGCGTAGCGAACGCCACCTCGTCAAATTCGGTTTTGACTGCCCCCGGTTCGATGACGACCACATCAATGCCCAATGATTTGACTTCCATCCGCAGCGCATCGGAAAACGCCTCAACTGCATGTTTGGTCGAAGCATACCAGCCCAGCACCGCCGTTGAGACATGACCGACGACCGACGCGGTGTTGATGATTCGCCCGGAACCCTGCTTTCGCATCTGTGGCAGCACGGCCTGCACGAGTCGCCCCATGCCGAACACGTTGACATCATATTGACGCTGAATCTCCTCCAGGGGCACATCTTCAATCGTGCCATAAGAGCCGTAACCCGCGTTGTTGAACAGCACATCGATTCGCTGCTGTTCTTCAATCACCTTCGCGACACCGGCCTTGACGGATTCCGTATCTGTCACATCCATATGCATGATATGGGCGCCCAAGGATTCCAGGTCACGCATTTTTTCGAGCCGCCGGGCAGCCGCGTAGACGGTAAACCCTTTCGTCAGCAGTTTTTCAGCAACCAGTTTCCCGAATCCAGCGGACGCGCCTGTGATCAATACCGTTTGCATGGTGCTCTGACTCCATTCCTGTGTCTGGTTCGATTGATTTGTGATCTGAAAATAGTGGGTAAATCAGATTCGAATCGTATCAAACCCGGAATCGCTGTCAATCGAGGTCTCGCGCAGACAGATAGAACTCACGATCATGTGCGTCAGCCTGATCGAATAATTCTTCCAACTTCTCAAACATATTGATGCGGGGTTGCATTCTTTGCTGTACTTCTTCAGAAGTGGCAGCCTGACGTCGGAATTCTTGGAGAAGTGAGCGGATCGACTTGAGACCTGCTCCCGCCGGATACCAGACTTCTCTATCAAAGGGAGCGTATGTGAAATCATCAAGTGGAGTCACGCCCAGTTGCTGGGTCAAATCGAAAGTATCATGCCAGGCAAATTCTTCAGGATCGACGGCCTGAAGATGGTTGATACCTGGGATCGGCTCATCCAGGATGACGTACAGTTTTTCCAGACGAAAGTCAGCCATGCGAATTGCTCCTGAGTTATGAGTCTTTATTGACTCATTCGGATATTTCATAGATCAATGTACCGAAGCGGAATACTATTTAAACTTCCTTGAAATGAGTCTGCAATAAGGGGTACTGTTATCGTATCATGATTAACACATCTTCACGCAAATTTCTTAATGCTAGCACAACACTATGGACGGCAGGCGTCTTGTTGTGGAAGTGATCGATAAAGCAATGGTAGAACTTCTACGGAAACAGGCTCCCGAAGAATGACTGAAGATTGCCGCTGAATTGTGGGAGACGTCACGGGTAATGGTGCGTGGAACGCTGGCTCAGGAACATTCAGAATGGAACGAGTTGACACTCAATCGCGAGGTGGCTAAACGGCTCTGCCATCGAGAAGTCAGGCACCTCTATGAGTGAATGCAAATATTGTGTTCTGATGCAGACCATCGTTGAATTTCGGGAAGACCAGGAGGCTGAAAATAATACGTTGCTATTTCAGATCGCGGTTATTTTAACCAGATGTCATGCAATCTGTGTTCTGGTATCAATAAATCATCTTGATCTATCCTACTGAGTGGGATAGAATGGTTTCGGTATGAAAGCTGTATTTATTGAATCAACTGAGTTTACCGAATGGGTATCTGAATTTTTACCCGACGAAGTATATGCTCAGTTACAGCAGGAGCTTATGGATAATCCTCAGAAAGGCACTCTGATTCCTGGCTGTGGAGGTCTCCGCAAAATTCGAAGTGCTGATCCCAAACGTGGTAAAGGAAAACGGGGTGGTGCAAGAGTGATTTATTTATACGTTGCAGATGCGAAATTTTTTTTCTGCTCGATATCTATGATAAAAATGAAAAAATTAATTTATCCCCATCTGAAAAGTCTGAATTGAAAAACTTAGCTGCAAAACTTAAACAACATTTGAAGACCCCGGTTACGCATAGAACAGAAAAATGAAAATGACAACCAGACAACGAAAACCATTATTTGAGCGAATCAAACAGGGATTAGAAGAAGGGATCGCCCATACTACAGGTGAACTGACTTTGAAAACTGTGGAAATTCCCAATGATCCACCGGAGATTGATGCCAAAACTTTGTCCGCTTTGCGAACACGAGCGGGAATGTCTCAAGCAGTATTTGCCAGAATGTTGAGTGTGTCCACTAAAACACTGCAAAGTTGGGAACAGGGCCTTAGAGATCCTTCGGCTGCGTCACGCCGATTAATTCAGATGTTTAGCGAGCATCCAGAATTGGTTTGTAAAAGTGTCGGCTTGCCAAGCATTACATTAAAAGGGGTTAAGGTAAAGGGGAAACGCATTGTCGTAAACCGGCATCAAGCTAAGGTAAAATCAAAAAGCAAATAGTAGAAAGCCCTCGCGCACAAAAAAACGCTCGCTGTCAATAATGACAACGAGCGTAGTAAGCGAGGCCGACGGGACTTGAACCCGCAACCGCCGGATCGACAGTCCGGTACTCTAACCAATTGAGCTACGGCCCCTTACAGGTGGTCGGAAATGATAGGCGATCATTTTCTCGATTGCCACTCATTCGACACAAAATTCGTGAGAATGTTCGAAAAATTTCTCACTGAAACACAGACGCATGACGCCCTATTCTGTTCTCAATATACCGCGACTTTCAACGGACAGCAAGTCAACTGAGAGTCGTATCTTAGGAATCGGAATTCCTGAGCGGGCTCATTAAATAATCAGCCTCCGATTCTCTGAGAAACCGAAAGTTCTCGCCGACTGGAGGTCAGGCTGTAATCGTTGTGCGGTAAAAATCGTTTGCAGCAGCTACGCCGGCGCCGGGCGTGAGTTGGTAGCCGGAGTGCAGCAGGCACTGTTCCAGGGCCGCCAGGAACAACAGCACATGGGTACTCTGGCTGCTTTCTCCCATTAAACCAATCCGCCAGGTCTTGCCTTTCAACGGTCCCAGGCCGCCGCCGATTTCAATGCCGAACCGCTGCAGCAGCTGACCGCGAATCGCCGCGTCCTCCACGCCATCCGGGATCACAACAGCGTTTAACATGGGGAGTTGATGGTCTTCGGCGACCGCGAATTCAATTCCAATCGCGTTCAGGCCCGCTTTAAGGGCACAATGGTTGGCATAATGACGCGAATAGCGGTTCTCCATGCCTTCTTCGAGTACCAGGCGTAAGGCCTGATGCAGGCCGAAATTCATGTTAATCGGTGCAGTATGGTGATAGGCGCGTGAATCGCCCCAGTAGGAACGGACCATCGACATGTCCAGATACCAGCTGGAAACCTTGGTTTTTCGCGCGTCCATCGCAGCCACAGCGCGGGAGCTGAATGTGACGGGAGACAGCCCGGGAGGACAGCTCAGACATTTCTGCGTCCCACTGTAAGCCGCATCGATATCCCACTCATCGATTTTGACGGGCATCCCGCCCAGTGATGTCACGCAATCGACGAGCAACAGCGCATCGGCTTCGTGAACGGCCTGAGAAATCTCTTTGAGCGACTGCGCAGCGCCGGTTGAAGTTTCCGCATGTACGATGCCCAGTACTTTGGGTTTTTCTTTCTGCAGGACATCAATCACTTCTTCCACAGAGAAGACTTCGCCAAACGGACGGTGAATCTGTACGACTTCGGCACCAATCCGTCCTGCGACATCAGCCATCCGGCCACCAAACACACCATTGGTGCAAACAACGATTTTGTCACCCGGTTCCAGCAGATTGACCACACAGGCTTCCATACCGGCACTGCCCGTGCCACTCACGGCGAGTGTGAGTTCATTGGTGGTATGGAAAATATTTCGCAGCATGTCCTGAACTTCATCCATCACCTTCAGAAAATAGGGATCGAGGTGTCCCACAGTCGGTGCGCCCAGCGCGGCCAGCACACTGGGGGCCACATCACTGGGACCAGGACCCATCAGAGTACGACGGGGAGGATGAATAGCAGGAGGAATATGATGTTCGAGTGTCATGTGAGCGGTTCTTTATGATTTGAAGGGACTCAAAATAGATTGATTTCTATGACCGGTACCTACGATTTTTCTGTGACCAGACGACTGATCTGTTTGAATTCAGGGGTGCCCGCAACCTCGCACCATTCAAACAGAATGGATTCCGTTGTCGTAATGCCGGCGCCCGAGTTTTCCATACGTCTGATGGCAATCTCCCGGTCCAGCTGATTGCGGCTGGCAATCGCATCTACCGGAATGATAACGCGATATCCGGCGGCTAACAAATCCAGGGCCGTCTGCTGCACGCAAATATGCGCTTCGATTCCAGCCAGCACAATTCGGGTACGGTTGTCGATGGTATTCGCCGCGGTTTCCCAGCCCAGGCATTCAGCGGCACTGAATCGCAGTTTTTCCCGGGGAGTCGGCAGTAAATCCGCCAACTCGGGCACCGTCGCCCCCAGTCCTTTGGGATACTGTTCGGAACAGTGCAGCGGGATTTCGAACAGGCGGGCTGCCTGGAGCAGTTGGCGGATACGATGCGTGAGATGAGCAGCCTCAGGAATGACCGGCAGGAGCTTTTCCTGAACGTCAACCACAACCAGCTGGCATTCCTGATGCGACAATAAATCAATGCTGCGTGGAATTAAGTTCGGAGACTCGGACATGAATAGACCTGACTCAAATAAAAACCTGACAGTGAAACAGGAAGAGAGCAGCAGTTTTCAGCAGACTGAGTTCGTTTGCTGCACTGGTTCAGTCAGCCTCTCTGCTTTCGAATTCGATGCGGAACTGGTAAAATGTAATTGCTGTTGTACCCTAACAAAATTCGAACCAGTAGTGAAGCATATGAACCCTCTCAAAAATGTCTCCTCAACCCGGCCACAGATGGCCTTGATCAGCCTCGTGTTTTTCATGCTGGCAGGGCTGACTACATTATCTGCGGAAGAAAAACCGAAATCCCCGCCTGCGAACCCCGAGGGGAAGACAGAGTTATTAAAAGTGTTTGTTAAAGAACTGGTGCCGATCACCCCCGGAACAGGGAAGTTTCCCCAGACGTTTCAAATGGGGTCTGTAAAAGGGGAACCATCCGAAAGACCTGTTCATAAAGTTACACTCACTGATAGTTTCTGGATGAGTCAGTACGAAGTGCCCCAGAACCTGTATCAGGCAGTGATGGGAAACAATCCCAGTCGCTGGGGAGGCCCCCGCAATTCGGCGGAAATGTTTGACTGGAAGACCGCAAATGAATTCTGCCGGAAACTGACCGCTGATTTAAGAAAAGCGAAGTTGATTGCAGCGAATGAGGAGATTCGGCTGCCCAGCGAGGCCGAGTGGGAGTACTGCTGTCGCGCCGGGACGAATACGGAATACAGTTTTGGTGATCAGCCTCAGAAACCCGGGGATGAGGACAAACTAGCCCGTATTCTGGACGAATATGCCTGGCATACCGGGAATGCCGCAGGAAATGACCCTCCGGTAGGGGCTCTGAAGCCCAATCCCTGGGGCCTGTATGACATGCATGGCTACCTGTGGGAGTTCGTTGCAGATCCCTGGCATGACAGTTATGAAAATGCCCCCGGAGATGGCAGCGTCTGGGGCTCTGTGACCGTTGATGCCCCGGTGGTTGTACGTGGTGGCGCCTGGACGGACCGCTATGACCGCCTGCGATCCGCCTCTCGTAAGCAGGAAGCAGCAACTTCAGTCAGTCCTGCACTGGGGTTACGTTGTGTGAAAGCAAAAGTGAAAAAATCGGAAAACTAGGCCCTGCGAATTGCAGGTCTGCTGCAGCGGTGATACTCTTTTAATTAGTCCCGCAGGTTTTTCAACCTGTATTGAAGTAGTTACTGCAGTCGGGTGGATGTCTGTCTGCGGCTGGCCTGACAAGCCTGTGAAACATTCCTGTATCTTGAAGTAAGTAATTAGGCGAGAAAGTTCATCTCCCATGAGTTCAGAACGACCATCAACTGAAGAAGTTAAAACGAGTGAAGAAGCTTTGGAAGCGCAATCACCTGCCGATCAGGATCAGCCCGCGGCTCCCGAGGAGTCCGCTGCCGACGTGAAAGAGGCAACCTCTTCAGCTCCTACTGAAACTCCTCAGACCGAATCGCCTGTGGAAACTGAGGCAGCCGCATCGCAGGAAACGGAAAAAACCGAACGCAAAGTCCAGCTGAAACCGAAGGTGGATCCGGCTCAGTTTAAAGCAATCCCTGCAAAAGGTTCCAGTTCCGCTCCTGCTTCCCCGGAGGGAGACGATGCAGCATCAGCCGCTGAACCTTCCCAGGAACAGCTTCAGGAAGCAGCAATGATGCAGATTGCGGAAGCAGCCAAGCCGGTTGATATCCCACCCGAAATTGATGATCTGGACGGCGATCTGGAAGCAGAACTCGCAGCCGCTCTCTCGGGACAGGGAGCACAGGAACTCCCCAAAACTCTGAGTGACGAAGAAGTAGCTGCCGAAGCAAAATCGGAAGACGCTGCTGCTCCCGCAACGCCTGCTGCAAAATCGGGTGCCGCAGAAGAGGGGATTGGAGAAGGCGATCGTCTGAAAGGGATTGTAGAATCCATCAACAACGATGATGTGTTTATCGATCTGGGGGCCAAAGCAATGGGAACGCCCGGAATTGTTCCCCTGCGTCAATTTGGCGAGAAAACCCCGTTGATCGGACAGGAAGTAGACGTCAAGGTTACCAGTATTAAAGAAGCAGAAGGTTTGATCCAGCTTTCATTGCCCCGCGGTCATCACAAACCAGCGGGAGACTGGGATGCCGTTTCTGCTGGTCAGGTTGTCGAATGTGTTGTTAATAAATCGAATAAAGGGGGACTGGAAGTCAACGTGGGAAGCCTGAGAGGCTTTCTGCCCGCCAGCCAGGTCGATCTGTATTTTGTCGGCGATCTCGAACCTTTCGTAGGTCAGAAGATGACGGTGCAGATTACCGAAGTGAACCCCAAGAAACGTAACCTGGTAGTGAGTCGTCGCAAGTATCTCGAATCGGAACGCGAAGAGATTCAGAAAGAGCTCTGGGAAAAACTGGCCATCGGTTACGAGCATACCGGGACCGTTAAGAACATAAAAGATTATGGTGCTTTCGTGGATCTGGGAGGCATCGATGGCTTCCTGCACATCGGTGAAATCAGCTGGAATCGGATCAAACATCCTAAAGACGCCTTGAGCGAACAACAGCAGATCAACGTGAAAATTCTCAAGATCGATAAAGAAAAGAATCGCATCAGCCTGGGAATGAAACAGTTGCAGCAGGATCCCTGGCAGCTGGCCGAAGATCGATATGCAACCGGATCGACTGTCTCCGGCAAGGTAACCCGTACGACGGATTTTGGTGCTTTCATTGAGCTGGAGCCGGGCCTGGAAGGTCTGATTCATATCAGCGAACTGGATCATCGTCGTGTCAAACGGGTGACGGAAGTATTGACGACCGGTCAGGAAACCTCAGCGAAAGTTCTGGAAGTCGATCCCAATCGGAAGCGGATCAGCCTGTCGATCAAAGCCTTGATCGAGAAGCCTGAGGCCGCCGAGACACCGGCAGAAGAACAGCCTTCCTACGAACGCAAACGCAAAGGGCCGCTGCTGGGTGGTAATGCGGATGAATCAGCGGGCGGCGGAAGCGGCGGTCTGTTTGGTAATCCCAAAGATTACAAATAAGACCTGTTTTCAGCATTAAATAAAACAGCCAGAGCCTCTTTGATTGGAGAAGGCTCTGGCTGTTTCTGTATGATCAGTTGATTATTGATTGTCAGCAGCTCAAATCACAACAGATTCCAGCAGCATCCTCAGTTTTCGCAGTTCCAGCGCCCGGTCGGCATCTTTCAGCAGTTCCGGAAGAATTTCCACTGAGAGAAACTGATGATATTCCTGACGTTCCAGCAAGCTGATCAGACGGCTGTAATCAATCTCTCCCAGGCCCACCGGAACCTGAATCTGGTCGGTGGTGGAATCCCGCAGATGGATGTGGCTGACGTACGGGAATACCAGGTCGTATGACGTCGTACTGTAAGGGCCACACGTGTAGTAACTCGGGTCGAGAGTCAGGCTTAATCCTTTCACCGACTGACAGAGTTCCGTCGCGGTACGTGGATCTTCTGTCAGCTGCCCTGTTTTTGTCTTGATGGAAAGTCGAATCCCATCGCGGCTGGCAATTTCCAGCAATGCTTTGAGCCGATCAACTTCCGTATTAAACGGCGTACCCATGGGGGAAGCCGGGATGGTGATCTGTGCGATCCGCAACATCTTGGCTGCCTTACACAGGGATTTGAATGACTGTGGTGTGATGTCATTCTCCAGGCAGAAGGCGATCGGCGTCAACCGGGTGGCTTCCCGAAAACGCGAATAAAACTCTTCTGGTGATGAGACGACTTCAGATGGTTTCAGATGATCGCTCTCTTCACTCATCCAGATTTCGATTTTGTCGAATTCCAGATCTGTGAGACGCTCACAACTGACTTCAAACGATTCATCAGAAAAACAACGTGATGATGCAGCTACAAACACGCCGAACACTCCCTTGTTGGCAAAGGACAAAGCAATATGAGCACTTCGTCACAGACGATGTCTTGCCTGAAAAAAACTCAAACTTTAAAACAACCCACTTTATCTATTTTTCATTAATGGTCTTATAGAGTAGGAAACTACGATAATCTATCCCGGTTTTAACGATTCTGCAAGGTCGATCAGATTTGAATATTACACCGGTTTTCCGTTTCTTGGTGATTTTAACTATTGTTTGACTCAAAATGACCGATAAAAGAATTAAGTCATTAACAGACTGTACACGATCTCTAACCAGTCAGTGTCCGCAGATTTTCTGCAGGTATCAAGCATACCCAATAGTTGAGCGCGAACGGAAACACGCTCAAATTCAGTAAAACCGGGGGAAAGGAAGCCAATGAAGCCTCACTTGTTATGTAAAATGGCCGCTTGTCTGATTCTACCATTATGTGTGGGATGTTCGAATAGCCAGGTCATTCGGGGTCAGTCGGCTGACGGAGAATTCCTGATGCAGCAGCAGGCTGAAATGATGGAAAAGTATCAGAAGTCAATGCATCAGCAGGCCATGCACCAGCAGTATGCAGGGCAGCAGGCTCCTATTCAGCAGATGGGACACCGTCGTCATGGAGGCGCTTATTGCCCACCGGGGGCCGGTGGTGGCTGGAAATCCGGACACAAAAACACCTACCATCACAACAAGCGTCCCCAGCACTATCAGACCTACAAATATAACCCCCCTGCGGCTGTTTACCCACAGCAGAATCAGCCTCTGGGGATTGTGCAGTATCCTTACTACACGCACAAAGGACCAGATGACTTCTTTTTGAAATAAGAAATCAGGCTGCTTCACCACCGTTCATCAATGGAAGAGCTGATTGGGTTTTGACTCAATCAGCTCTTTTTATTTTCAGATTAGGGGATGAATGGTTTTGCGGTTTTCAGATATAATCTCAACTCAGCAAACACGCTTTCAGTGCCCCTGAAGATTTCGTTTCCTTCATTCGCAGTTAAATAAAAATGAATCATCATCCTGCCGATCTGGCGCAAACGATAAAAACGATCGAGGCAATTGCTCCTGACGGATATGGTCGCATGCCGATTCCGTCTGATACCGATGAAGAGCTTCAGGAACAGGTTGAAATTGCTTTACAGTTTAAAAACCATAAAGACTTTCTTCTGAATCAGCGTGGCGTAGACAACCTGCTGAAATTTGTGGAACGCATGGCATCAGAATGTATGCGCGAAGCCCGTTTCAAGGACTGTCTGTATGCGGCCCGAGCATTGGAACTCTTGATATGCCAGCCTGAACTTGAGGAACATACCACGCTGGTCTCCCTCGCTTTGATTCATGATGCTTACAATCGACTGCCCGAGCCTCGCCCGGAATTTGATGCAGCGCAACTGCCCCGGTTCTGTGCGGAATGGAGCGGGTTCGATCAGGAGAAAATGGCAAAGTCTGTCCAGTTTCGTATCAGGGAAGAACCGGAAGGGCCCCGCTATATCTGTTACTGGTAAACGGAACAGTTTCGCGCAGGCACAGGCAATTTTCGCTTGCACTGCGCACCGATTTACTCGATCTAATCACCCTGCAGACTAAACCATCAAACCTATTCCGGCAGAGGGATTTCCAGTTGAGAAACAACCGGTTTCACCGTTTTTCGATGCTGCTCAGCCGCCGTCTTGAGCGTTTTGATGACATCGGGATGGTCTTTCGCGACGTCATACTTTTCAGAGGGATCGTGTTCCAGGTGGTATAAAACCGGCGGATCATGTTCCTGGAAAGGTTCGCGGCCATAGGCGGGTTTTGTGATGAAGTGTGCTTTCCAGGGACCTTTTCTGATCGCCATCAGCTTTGTGCCTCGATAGTAGACCATTTCATCACGGGGGCTGTTTCCCCCTTCCAGTAAGACAGAAGTCAGATCGACTCCATCCACCACCCGGTCAGTCGGAACAGTTCCACCGGCAAGTTTGATGGAAGTGGTGTAGATGTCCATGGTACTTCCCAGTTCCTGAGACACCGATCCGGCAGGGATATGGCCGGGCCACCAGGCGAGTGTCGGTTCACGCATCCCCCCTTCCCAGGTACTGCCTTTCCCGTCCCGCAGCAGACCTGCTGAGCCCCCCTGCTCATCAAAGATCAACCACGGGCCGTTATCGCTGCAAAACCAGACAATCGTATTCTGATCCAGTCCCTGGGATTTGAGTTCATCCAGAATCTGACCCACACTCCAGTCGATCTCTTCAATCACGTCACCGTATAATCCGCGGCGGCTTTTGTCCTGAAACTCCTGGGAACGGAAGAGCGGGACATGTGGCATATTGTGTGCGAGGTAGATAAAAAAGGGCTGCTGCTTATTCTGCCGGATCAGCCTGATTGTTTCCTCTGTGTAGCGTTTTGTAATCGTGGTCTGGTCGGCCGGTTGTTCGATTACTTCGGTATCACGCATCAGGGGAACATTCCAGTATTTCACTTCCGGTTTGAGAAAGATACTGCGACCCAGTTTGCGATCCGCGATGCGATCCATATCGTTGGAGTAAGGGATTCCAAGATAGCTGTCAAAGCCGTTGTTTGTCGGAAGAAACGGAGGCAGATGCCCCAGGTGCCACTTGCCGACACAAGCCGTCTGATATCCGGTTGCTTTCAATGCTTCTGCCAGCGTGACCTCGCTCGCTGGGATGCCGCCGCCTGAATTGGGAAACAGCACCCTGCGTTTGTCGCTGCACATCCCTGAACGAATAGGATAACGGCCTGTTATCAACGCTGCCCGACTGGGGGTGCAGACGGGAGCCGCCGAGTAAAACTGGGTAAATTTCATCCCTTCCGCAGCCATCTGATCCAGCGCGGGGGTCTTGATGGTCGGGTGACCGAAACAGGCCAGATCCCCATATCCCAGATCGTCGGCGTAGATCACGATCACATTCGGATTGGATGCTGCATAGATATCGTTAACTGGGAGCAATAGTGTGGCCAGGGCAACCAGGAAGAATGCGAAGATGGTGGATTTGTAACGAGTGAGTGCTGATCGTTTCATGTAAAGCGTTCTCCCGGATGGGGTTTAGAATAAATCTGTCTCAAACCATTCTGTTGATTGTTCCTGTTTTCCAGGGACAGTGCAACCTGAAACAAGATTTTACTTATGTAAAACTTTGCGGGTTATGCCGATAACTCCTTCAGATACTAATACTTCATGTCCGAAATATGAGTAGGGGCAATTGCGCTGCCCGGCGAAGACAGGGTTCATTTTGAACTGGGTTGGAAGAATCAGGTTAAGGCTGAAATCTATGGAACAGGAAAATCACATGAATTTCAATTCAATGTCAGGTCCTGCTGACTGGCGTTCTCTGCAGCATCATGAGAGCGTCGAACAGATCGATCTTTTGATCCGAACCGCACACTTGATCCGGGTGGCATTGAATCAAAGTTTCTCGCAGCTGGAAATTAATGAAGTTCGCTATTCGGCACTGAAGGTGATTGACTCAGTCACGGAAGCCGGTTGTTCGCAGTCCGAACTGGCGCGGAAGCTGGGGCAGTCAGAGTCCAACATCTGCACCTTGATTGAACGCATGGAAAGCGACCAGCTGGTTATTCGACGTCAGTCTCAGAAAGATCGACGGAAGCGTGTGCTGGAAGTAACTGAGCAGGGCGCTCAATTGCTGGAGCGGGTGAAGACTTTTCATGGCATCGTATCGCAGCGACTGCTGGCAGCACTCTCAGCCGACCAGCGCCGGCAGTTGAATGGCATGCTGCAGTCTTTATTAAAGTCCGCGCATATTCAACGTTCACAACGGGAAACCGTCAATACGTTCCCCGATACTTCAGGGCCTTTTCCCATACAGGGAACGCCGGCTGCTTAATACATTCATGTTCTTTTTTTCGAGACTGCCAGACTTCTATTTCAATTCTGTTACGGATGCTCATTCATGAGGCGCACAAGTCTGATTTCCTGTTGTGAGACGTACAAGACAGCTCTTTCTGTCACGATGATGGTCGGTCTCATGCTACTGACAGCCGGTTGCTCTCCCACATTCTGGGCTGATCAGGCCAATTCGGACAGTTATGAAATTCTGGCTGAGAAAGCCAATGACCCGGCGTGGGAAGTACCACGCTATGATGTGGAACCAGATCCCCGCAGCCGCTTCTACGATCCGTATGATCCGAACCATGAACCCCTGCCTCCCGACGATCCGGCGGCCAATGTTTACATGCACTGGCTGCAGTGTAAAAAGGGTTATAAGAGCTGGCATAAATTTGGCCGGGCTCTCAGTATCGAAAACCCGGACTGGCTCGTGCAGTATGGAATCAGTCCTGAGTTAAGTGCTGAAATCGCTGCTTCCGGTAATTCAATGCCGGGCGTGGAATTACCGGCGCTGGATGATGTGACCCTGCGGGAAACCATTGACATTGCCAATATCAACAGTCGTGAATATCAGTTTCAAATTGAAAATCTGTTTCTGGCCGCTCTGGATTTAACTTTTGGACGCTTCCAGTTTGATGTGCGTTACCTGGGAGTGGGCGGTCAGAATCCCCAGGTGGAACTGAATCGTCGTCGACTGCAGAATGGAACACAGGAACTGGATCTAAGCAGCCGCTTAGGCGTCAATCAGGTTCTACCCAGTGGTGCCCAGTGGGCAGTCGAGCTGGCTAACAATACACTCTGGTTGTTTTCCGGTTCGAACCAGACAACCTCGGTAAGTGTACTTTCCTATTCACTGGTGCAACCTCTGCTGTTTGGTGCCGGACGAAAAGTCGTCTTGAATAACCTGACCCAGGATGAGCGAAATGTATTGTATCAGACTCGTATTCTGGCTCGTTTCCGTAAAACATTTTTTACGCAGAACGTAGCAGGCGGAAACGGCTTCTTACAACTGCTGCAACAGCTGCAGGTGATTTACAACGAACGGGATAACATCAAACGTCTCGAACGCCAGGTGGAAATCCTCAGGGCACTCTCATCGCAGAAACCAAAAGTGCAATCGGAGCGACTGGATAAACTGCCTGAGAACTGGATCATTCCACCAGCGCTTGTGGAAAAACTTGAGTTTGATGAAGAGTCGCGGATGCTCTCCTGGAACGGTGAGATGACCGCAGAACAGGAAAAACAACTGCTTGCTCTCAGTGATGAAGATTCCTTTCAGGCCACCGCCGGCGAACTTGTGCAGCGCATCCGTACCGAAGTAGTCACGCTGGATGTGGCCCAGCTGGAAACCAGACTGGCACAGTCGATCAACCGTCTGCGTTCTCTTGAGCGGTCCTATCAGGATTCACTGGGGAGTTTTAAACTCTTTCTCGGTCTGCCTCCCAATATGCCAATGAGCATTGATGAATCGTTGCTGAAACCATTTCAGTTGATCGATCCCCTGTTGCCGGAAATTGAACAGGAGATCTATGACTATGTCGAAGTCTGGGCGCAGGTCTACGTGGAAGACTGGGAAGATCCCAATCTCGTTCCTCCCACAACGGCGGAACTGCTCAAAGTTGTGGAAGGCCTGCAGGTGCTGCAGGAGCGACTCAGTAATGATGCGGTGCGGACGCTCGAGCAGGACATCAGAAACGTGGATCTGCTGCTGGGGAATACACAGGAAGAGGTCTCTGAAGAGATTCTGCAATTACGCAAACGCCGATTCCAGTCTGAGGAAGATCGTGACAGGATCCGTCAGAGCTCGGCAAACGATATACGCCTGTATTCAGGCGTTCGTAAGGAAGTTCAGGAGATTAAAAGCCGTCTGGAAGGGCTGAGAGGCTTTCTGAGTGAGGAAACCCTGTCTAATGATCAGAAAAAACAAATAATTCTGGAAATGGCCAACTTGCGGGAAGACATGCTCAGAATTTCACAGGGGATGCAGGTGATCGAGATCGGGCTGCGTGTCGAACTTATTACTCTGGAACCGTTTACGATGAATATCACTGAGGCGGTGGAACTCGGTATGGAGAATCGTCTTGACCTGATGAACCAGCGCGCATTCGTGATGGATGCCAGAAGACTGATGGAAGTGCGGTCTAATTCCCTCGAAGCGGTGTTAAATGTCGTAGTAGATGGAGACGTAAGCACGCCCCTTGGCCAAAATAAGCCTCTCGACTTCCGCGGTAGTCAGGCTGGATTGCGGGCAGGTATCGAATTTACGGCTCCATTGTCATTAGTACAGGAGCGAAATGCTTATCGCGAATCTCAAATCGAATATCAGAGACAGCGCCGAACCTTCATGGAGGCCCAGGACAACATCAAATTTGATATTCGACAGAGCTGGCGACAGTTGAGTGTGCTCCGTCAAAACTTTGAGACATCACGGGTGCAGATCCGTCTGGCGGCATTGCAGTACGACAGTGCAGTCGAGGCGACTTCAGACCCGGCCCAGGCTGGTCGAAACCAGGGGTTAAATCTGTTAAATGCGTTATCTTCTGTATTGGATGCACAAAACAGTTTAATCAGCAACTGGGTAAATTATGAACAAAACCGACTTAACATCTATCGAGATATGGGTATCATGGAGATAGATGAAAATGGTATTTGGGAAGACGATTTCTATCAACACCGCGCGGGAAGAAGCAGGCCTACCAATGAGCACCGCCAATCCAACCCAGGAACAACAGAAACAAGAGTCACTGCAGGAGAAGACATCCAACCAGTCGTCTTCCGACCTGCAGCAGAACTCAACGCACTCACCGAAACAGAAGAAGAGCCAGCGCAAGCGCCCCAGTAAATTAACAGTGCTGATCGCAGCGCTGATTGTCGTCGGAGTTCTCGTTCTGACGCTACCTGCTCTGCGCACGCCGCTCTTTTCTGCGTTTTCTTCGGGTTCCACGAAGAATACGACTTACATTACAGACAGGGCAACCAGGGGCTCGTTTAAGGTGTCGATCACCGAACGCGGTCAGCTTGACAGTTTGAACAACGTCACCCTCTCCAGCAAGGTCAAAGGCTTTACCACGATCATCAGTATTGTGCCCGAAGGGACAATGGTTGAGAAAGGGGACGTGGTCTGTGAACTCGATTCGTCTCTGCTGGTGGATAAAGAAAAACAGCAGCAGATTCAGGTGACTCAGGCCGAAGCCGAACTGAAGCAGGCTGAAGAGAATGTCGCAATTCAGAAGACCCAGAATGAAAGCGATACTTCGGCTGCAGAACTGGCACTGGTACTGGCGAGACTCGATTTTGAAAAATTCAATGAAGGCGAATCTCAGCGGGATCTTAACGTCAAAGAAGGCGCGATCACCAAGGCGCGAGAAGATCTGCAGCGAGCCGAAGAGACGTTCGAGTTCTCTAAGCGCATCGCCAAGAAAGGCTATAAAAGTCAGAACGACGTCGAAGCCGACCGCATCAATGTGGTGAAAGCAGAGATTGATCTGGAAATAGCCAAAGAAGACCTCAAAGTAGAAAAAGATTACGTTCAAACCCGCAAATATAAAGAGCTGAAAGCAGACATCGACGAAAAAGTTCGCAACCTGGAACGTGTCAAACGACAGGGAATTGCCACGCTCGCCCAGTTTGACGCCCGCCTCAAAGCCAGTCAATTGACTTATGAAGTGGAGAAGAGCGAACTGGAACGCAATCGCGAGCAGATCGTCGCCTGTAAAATGATTGCACCGCAAAACGGGCAGGTCGTTTATGCCAACCAGGACAGTGGTCGTCGCAGCAGTGGCGAGGACGTGATTGAGGAAGGGACAGAAGTCCGTGAACGCCAGGCGATTATTCAACTCCCCGATTTCTCACAAATGAAAGTGGATGCCCGCATTCACGAATCAAAAATCAGCATGATCAAGCAGGGGCTGCCCGTTGATATTCGCGTTGACGCCTTTCCGGAACAACTCTATCGAGGTACCGTCGATCAGGTTTCCTCGGTGCCGATTTCTTCCAACTGGATGCGACCCGACTTAAAAGAGTACAAGGCCACGATCAGAATTCTTCCCGACAGTGGTGACATCACCAAGCTCAAACCGGGCTTAACAGCGGAAATCGAAATTCGCATTGATCAGCGTCCTGATGTTCTGCAGGTGCCGGTGCAGTCTGTAATCACGATTGGGGAACAGCGCTATATCTTTATTCTCATGCCAGATGGAAGAACTGAACGAAGAGAAGTCAAGATCGGTCAGGCCAGTGATACCATGATCGAGATTCTCTCCGGCATCGAAGCGGGTGAAGAAGTGATTTTGAATCCACGGACTCACTTTGCAGATGAACTGATCGACCTGGAAGAACAACTGGCCATCGAAAAGAAAAAACTGGCTGCCAAGAAAGGCCCCGCCAGTGTTGAGGCGGACCAGGCAACTCCTGCAGGCGAAAATGCTGGTGGAGAAAAACCAGGCGGTGAAGCAACTGAGAAGAAAAAACCTGCTGGCGGAAACGCGGGAGGCATGCTGCAGCGACTGGATAAAGACGCCGATGGTAAACTTTCCAAAGAGGAAGCGCCCGAACGGATGCAGGAACGCTTTGATGAACTCGATGCCAACAAGGATGGTTTCCTGGATGCCGGAGAACTCAGTAAACTTCGAGGTCCCGGCGGTGGTGCAGGTGGCCCTGGTGGTGGAGCAGGAGCCCCGAGGTCTGGCGGAGAAAATCGACCATGAGGCTCGCTGCTCAAGTTATCGATCTCACCAAATTCTATGATCTGGGATCGGTTGTTGTCAAAGCGCTGCGGGGCGTATCCACGGACTTCCCGGAAGGGGACTTTGTGGCCATCATGGGATCGTCGGGTAGTGGTAAAAGTACCCTGCTGAACCTGCTGGGCGCACTGGACCGACCAACCAGTGGTCAGTACATCCTCGGCGGACGCGATGTCTCGACACTGGATGATGATGAACTCTCAGAAATGCGGAATGACATGATTGGATTCATCTTTCAGTCGTTCAATCTGATTACACAATATACCGTACTCGAAAATATTGAAGTTCCCCTGCTCTACCGCGCCGGTTACCCGGCAATTGGACGCGTCGAGCGGGAATGGTGTATGGAACTGGCACGTATGGTTGGCCTGGGTGATCGCATGGATCACCGCCCGTTTCAGTTGTCCGGTGGACAGCAGCAGCGTGTTTCCATAGCCCGTGCATTAGTCAATGACCCGCAAATTATTCTGGCAGATGAACCGACCGGAAACCTGGATTCTACTACCGAAGCGGAAATTATGGATATCCTCCATAATCTGAATGCGGAGGGGCGTACGATTATTATGGTGACCCACGAACCGGGTATTGCCCGACAGACCAAGCGTCAGATTATGATGAAAGACGGTCTCATCGAAAGTGAGACCATTCTGGAACAGGCCCTCCCTGCTTCTTAACGCGACGGATCGTCGCCCGTTTAATCATTCTTTTATTTTACAATCAGGCACCTGGCATGTCCCGTATTATTCGTATTGTTCGGCTCGCTTTAAAAAGCTTAATGCTGCATAAGCTGAGGTCCGGACTGACGATGCTGGGGATTGTGTTTGGTGTGTTCTCCGTGATTGCGATGCTGGCAATTGGGGAAGGTGCCAGCGCCCAGGCTCAGAAACAGGTGCTGGAACTGGGGGCAACCAATGTCATCGTCCGCAGCGTCAAGCCGCCTCATGAGGTCACACAGTCTTCCACCCGCAGTCGTGTTCTGCAATACGGTCTGCTGCGTTCTGATTACAAAATTCTGACAGAAACACTGCCCACGGTCACCAGTGCGGCCCCGATTCGTGAAGTGGATCGGGAAATTCGTTATCTCAAAGAAGCCATGAATGCCCGCGTCGTGGGTTGCACCGCCGACTATCTGGAGATGAACCATCTGCAACTGTCTCAGGGGCGGTTCCTGACAAACAGTGATCAAAAAAATCTGTTGAATGTGACCGTGATTGCCAACGACGTGGCTAACAGATTGTTTAAATATGAGGACCCGCTCGGAAAGTCCATTCGGATTGGTCCCATGTTTTATACCGTGGTCGGCATTACGAAAGACAGGACGGCATCCGCTGCCATCGGAGGCAGTCTTTCCGGTCAGGATTATAACAAAGACGTTTACATTCCCATTAAAACATTGCAGGCCCGTGAAGGGGATCTGGATATTAAAAACCAGGCTGGCAGTATGACAGCCGAACATATCGAACTCAATCAGATCACGCTGCGCGTGAATAATAAAGATTCTGTCCTGCCCACGGCACAGGCCATCCGGGAAACGCTGGATCAGTCACACCCCCGCACCAAAGACTACGCGGTAGTAGTTCCACTGGAACTGTTGAAACAGGCGGAACAGATCCGCATGATCTTTAACGTCGTGTTAGGCTCCATTGCTGCCATCAGCCTGGTGGTGGGGGGCATCGGAATTATGAACATCATGCTGGCAACTGTTACCGAGCGAACACGTGAAATCGGGGTGCGACGTGCGCTGGGCGCCCGCCAGCGAGATATCATTGAACAGTTCCTGACAGAAACGATTGTGCTGGCCGGTTCAGGGGGGCTGATTGGAGTCGTTTTTGGTTTGCTCACCCCGGTCACCTTTCTGGGGATCCAGTGGTTCGTGAAGAACTTTGTCATGGAAGGGGCTTCCACCGGTTCGGAAGTCGGCCGCATGTTTTTTGACCTGCATCCCCAGATTGCCTTCTGGAGCCTGCCGGTCGCCTTTGGTATTTCAGTGACCATCGGAATCATCTCCGGGATTTACCCGGCAATTTCAGCAGCGCGCCTCGATCCCATTGAAGCACTGCGGCACGAGTAAAGCTCCCAATCAGGGCGGCAGTTTCGCCGGTTATCTTAAATCGTGGAGTTAAGGAATCTGAATTCGTCTGTTAAAAAATTCAGGTTGAACTGTTCCACTCCCCTGCTGGCATCTTACAATAGCAGTGTGCTCACTCCGCAGCACACGCATCCTATTTTGAACCTGCCCCCCAATTGCCAACCAGAAAATGGAGAATCAGGCATGCCAGGAAAGTCAGCTTTTCTGAATCAAATCACCTGCACAATGACACTCTTCGCTGTATTGTTTGCCGGTTGTCTTTCGTCCGCGCTCGCTGATGAAAAACCTCCCGCTGAACCGGCTGATGTGGAAATCAAAAACCCCTTTCCGGATCGTCCCCAGGCACCCAGTATTGATGGTGGCGTCGAGTGGTTGAATACTTCGGGAGAAATTACACTGAAAGATCTGCGCGGCAAAGTGGTGCTGATCGATTTCTGGACCTATTGCTGTATCAACTGCATCCATGTACTGCCGGACCTGGCTTACCTGGAAAAGAAGTATCCCAACGAACTGGTGGTCATTGGCTGTCACTCTGCCAAATTCGATAACGAAAAAGAGACCGATAATATCCGCCGCGCCATTCAGCGCTATGAAATCAAGCACCCGGTGATCAATGATGCAAATATGACGGTCTGGCGGAAGTTTGGAGTGCGTGCCTGGCCATCAATGGTGCTGATTGATCCTGAAGGAAATTACTGCGGCCATCTGTCAGGTGAAGGCAACCGGGAACTGCTGGATAAAGTTCTTGAAAAAGTCATCGCCTATCATCGTGCCAAAGGCACACTCGATGAGACTCCCGTACATTTTGAACTGGAGTCGGCCAAATTAAAACAGACGCCGCTCAAGTTTCCCGGCAAACTGCTCGCCGATGCGGATCAGCAGCGATTATTCATTTCCGACAGTAACCATAACCGGATTGTGATCGCTTCGCTGGATGGAAAACTCATAGACGTCATTGGGTCGGGTCAGATTGGCAACAAAGACGGCGACTACCAGAGTGCCTCGTTTGATCATCCGCAGGGAATGGCTCTGGTGGGAAACACATTGTATGTAGCGGATACGGAAAATCATCTGATCCGGACTGTTGATCTCGATAAAAAACAGGTCAGTACGCTGGCAGGTACCGGAGAGCAGGCCCGTTTTCGCTCTGCCGGAGGAAAACTGAAGGAAGCCGCGCTGAACAGTCCCTGGGCCCTGGCAGTCATTGATGAGGTGCTCTATGTGTGCATGGCGGGACCACACCAGATCTGGTCTCACAAACTCGGTTCCGATGAGATCGGCGTTTATGCCGGCTCCGGTCGGGAAGACATCACCAACGGCCCGCTGGAAACATCGGCGTTCGCGCAGACATCCGGTATCGCCGTTGATGGAGAAGTCTTCTATGTTGTTGACAGCGAAGGCTCCTCTGTTCGCAAAGTGGATACGAAGAATAAAATAGTAACGACAGTCGCCGGTACTTCTGATCTCGAACGGGGACGTTCTCTGTTTGAATTTGGTGACAAGGACGGCATCGGTGCAGAAGCCCGTCTGCAGCATCCGCTGGGCGTTCTGTATGATAACGGGCGTCTGTTTGTCGCTGACACTTATAATCATAAACTGAAAACCATCGATCTGAAGACAAACGAAGTCAAAACTTTCCTGGGAACCGGGGAAGAGGGCAGCAGTCTGAAGCCGGCTGAGTTTTCTGAACCATCGGGTCTGGCGAAAGTCGGCAATCGACTGTTTGTCGCTGACACCAACAATCATCGTATCTGCGTTGTGAATCTGGATGATAACTCGGTCAGTGAATTCACCGTCGCGGGCTTAACGCCTCCCCGCCTGCCCAAAACCGTCGATGACAGCTTTACCGCTGCTGCAGAGAAGCCGTTAGAGGCGACTCCGCAGAAAGTGGTTCCCGGCTCTGCGATCAAAATCAAAGTGTCCCCCCAGCTACCCGCGGAATATAAACTTTCTCCCTTAGCACCGGTGAAGTTTACCTTCCAGTCAGCAGACAATCCTGAAGTGGTCCTGGCCCGCGGAAAAGGGACAGTGACAGGAGATCAGCTGGTCCTGGAGTTACCCGCCTTGAAGCAGGTTTCGGGGACGTACGTTTTGAATCTGCGATTTGGTTACTGTCGCGATGGCGTTGGCGGTCTATGTAAACAGCATTCCGCACAATGGAAGATTCCCCTGCAGGCCGATAAGGAAGCGAAATCAGACAGCATTTCGCTGTCTCTGGATCTTTCAAAAGAGTAATCACAGCACTCGAAAAAACAGTCTTAACCGCGGTTGCTGATCTCTCAATCTGACAGAACAGCAACCGTTTTTTTATTGATTTAATCTGCTCGTATCTGTGATTTCATTTCCTGCCTCATCCCTAAAACCTGACTTGGAATGACTTACTGCCAAATTTTGCCGCTAAATTCAGACTGGCATGGCAATTGCCATTATCTCTCTAAAGGCAATACATTCGTGTATTGTTTATTTAATAATTGCTGCAGTATATGATTCCAGACAGGAGAAATCGTGATGGCACAGCCTGATGAAAATTATGACCTGGCCCGGGAGCGGGTCGAAAAGAAAATGGGTTTTATGATTCATGCTGGTATTTACGTGGTGGTCAATGCGGGCCTGATTGCGTTAAACTTGACGAGGTCCCCCGATAACTACTGGTTTATCTGGCCCCTGCTGGGTTGGGGGATTGGCATCGTGTTTCACGCCATCAAAGTATTTGGGCCTGCCAGCTCGACCAGCTTAAAAGAAAAAATGATTAAGAAGGAGCAGGCCAGGCTTAATCATTAATCCGAACAGAAATAGAAAATCTCTGCATGACTGCCACTGATCCGATCTGTCATATGGAAGTCGACGAGTCCACTGCATTGCAGGCAACCGTCGATGGTCAAGACTGGTATTTCTGCAGCCAGGGGTGCCGCGACAAGTTTGTAGCGCAGCATGCAGAGCCTGAGCCGGTGGAAAAAAAGAGTTGCTGTCATCATGATCCACATCAGGGCCATGAGCATCATGCCAGGCAGCAGGCTCATAAACCGGACCCAAAAAATCTGCCCGCGGGTACGATCTATTCCTGTCCCATGCATCCGGAGATTGAACAGGAAGGTCCCGGGAGTTGCCCCATCTGTGGTATGGATCTTGAGCCACTGATGCCACAGAAAGAGGAATCACCGGAAGAAGCCGCCGAGTATGCGCGTATGGCCCATCGTTTCTGGGGGGGCCTGATTCTGGGCCTGCCTGTATTTCTGCTGGCGATGCTGCCCATGACCGGCATTCCGGTTCACAGCTGGATCTCACCGGAAGTATCTGGCTGGATTCAGTTCCTGCTCAGCACACCAGTCATGTTCTGGGCCGGTTGGCCTCTGTTCGAACGTGCCTACCGTTCGATCATCAGTATGAATCTGAATATGTTTACGTTGATCGGAATTGGTACTGGCACCGCTTATATTTACAGTCTCATCGCATTAGTGGCGCCCGGGATCTTTCCCCCCTCCTTTCAGCACAACGGAACGGTCGAGTTGTATTTCGAAGCAACCGTCGTGATCACAGTACTGGTTCTATTAGGACAGATGCTGGAACTGAGAGCCCGCAAGCGGACCAACAGCGCGATCCAGGAACTGCTGTCGCTTGCACCACCGACGGCCCATCTGGTCGTTGATGGCGAAGAACGGGAGATCTCTCTGGAAGAAGTCCAGGCTGGAAATCTGCTGCGGGTACGTCCCGGAGAAAAAGTGCCCGTCGATGGCGTCATCCAGGAAGGAAAAAGCCTGATTGATGAATCGATGATTACCGGCGAATCAGTGCCCGTTTCCAAAGCACAGGGAACCGAAGTCATCGGGGGGACCGTCAACCAGACCGGTTCATTCCTGATGAAGGCCGAGAAAGTGGGAGGCGAAACCTTGCTTTCACAGATTATACAGATGGTCTCCAGTGCGCAACGGAGCCGCGCACCGATCCAGCGGGTAGTAGATACGATTGCCGCGCGGTTTGTACCTGCGGTCCTGGCGATTTCTGTGATTACTTTTCTGCTCTGGAGCTGGCTGGGGCCGGAACCCCGATTTGCATACGCGCTGATAAATGCCGTCGCAGTGTTGATTATCGCCTGTCCCTGTGCACTGGGGCTGGCCACTCCCATGTCGATCATGGTCGGAGTCGGACGCGGTGCAAAGCAGGGGATCCTGATCAAAAATGCGGAAGTTCTCGAGACCCTGGAAAAAGTGGATACACTGGTGGTTGATAAAACGGGCACACTCACCGAAGGCCAGCCACGCCTGACAGAATGTGTGTCGGCAGCAGGCTACAGTGAAGCGGATCTGTTGCAGATCGCAGCCTCCGTCGAACAGCACAGCGAACATCCCCTCTCACAAGCGGTCGTGGTTGCCGCGAAAGAACGTGATTTGAAACTGGCAGAGGTCAGTGACTTTGACTCCGTCACCGGTGCCGGGGTGACAGGGACCGTCAATGGGAAGCGGGTACTTGTGGGCAGTGCTGCTTTTCTGCAGGAGCAGTCAATCAGCATCAGCGACGAACTGAGTTCACAGGCAGACCAGCTGCGCGAACAGGGGCAGGGCGTTATCTTTGTCGCCGTGGCAAAGGAGTTTGCCGGCTTCCTTTCGGTGACTGATCCCATCAAAGAGAGCACGGCGGAGGCGATCAGGAAGCTGCACGAACTGGGACTTTCGATTGTGATGGTGACGGGAGATAACGAAAAAACGGCCCGCGCAGTTGCGAAGTCGCTCAACATCGATGATGTGGAAGCGGGAGTCAAACCCCAGGACAAATACGAAAAAATCAAAGCGCTGCGGCAGGCAGGTCACAAAGTGGCGATGGCGGGTGACGGCATTAACGACGCGCCGGCCCTGGCGGAAGCCGATGTGGGCATCGCGATGGGAACCGGCACCGATGTCGCCATTGAAAGTGCCGAAGTGACTCTGGTCAAAGGAGATCTCCGGGGCGTCGTCGATGCCATCCATCTCAGTCGACTGGTGATGAAGAACATCCATCAGAATCTGCTGTTTGCCTTCGGCTATAACGCACTGGGCATTCCGATTGCGGCAGGTATTCTGGTTCCTTTCCTGGGAATGCATGCCCTGTTAAGTCCGATGATTGCTGCCGCAGCCATGAGCTTCAGCTCGATCTCTGTGATCAGCAATGCACTCCGCCTGCGTTCCCAATCCTGAAAGTTACCTGGAAGCCGTCTGCTTTTTCGCTTTGACAATGCGTTTGACTTCTTCCAGCAGCAGGAAATGTCCCGGTTTGACCATGGAGCCGTGGGTAAAACCATCCAGTTCGAACAGTTGAGCCTGCGGATGTTTGACTACCTGTAACAGGCTGTGCAGATAAGCGTTTTCTTCATAACGTGTCGGGAATTCCAGTTCCCGGTCGCCCGTGATCAGCAGGATCGGCGGTGCATCTTTGCGGACATGAAACAGCGGAGCCATGTCGTCAATGACAGGTTGTGTGAGTTCGATTCCCATTTCTTCGCGGACCGTCATATGGGTAATACAGTGACCGCTGTAGGGAATCAGGCCGGCGATATCATTCGCTTCGATCTCATGTGCGGCGAGCCAGCGTTGATCCAGCCCCAGCATGCTGGTCAGATAACCGCCTGCGGAATGACCGGCGACAAAAATCAGCTCGGGGTTACCGCCATACTCTTTAATATGCTGAAACGTCCAGGCGACAGCTGCCGCTGCGTCTTCGAGGTAAGCTGGTTTTCTGGCTTTGGGATACAGACGGTAATTGACGGCAACAATGGCCAGCCCCTGGTCCTGCAGTTCTTTCGGAATCGATTTGCTGCCCCCTTTCAAACCACCGCCGTGAAACCAGACAACTGTGGGGAAACCTTTGATATTGGTGGGATAGTACAAATCCAGTTTGCAGCGTTCCTGTTTGTATTCGTTCTGTTGTGTCTGCTCTGTTGTATAATAGGAAATGTCGTTCCGCGTTTTGTATTGAACTTCGGTTTCCTCTGCATGAGCGACCTGCACCGCTGTTAGAATAAGAGTCAGTATCATCAGGGTGAATGGGATTTCTTGCTTTCGCATTGTTCTGCCTTCTCATGCTCAATGATTCTATAAACTGATTTCAAGATCGTACCCGTTCTTCGGGATGATGGCTGCTTTGCAGTTAAAACCCGGTATCGGGTTTTGTCTCGTTAGGGCTGTCTGGTTCGAGAAACCAGGGGACATCCTGTTTCAGCCATTCGATGATGGCCTTGCTGGCAATCGTATTGGCTTTTCCATTGGGATGATGGTCTGTGGCGTGAACCCACAGGTCTGAAGTATTCCGTCCCTTAAACGCACTGGTCAAATCCAGGACGGGTAAGCCCGCCTGTTCTGCAATCGCAGCGACCTGGTCATGAATGGGTTTCAGCGGGTACTCCGATTCAAAACCTTCCATCAATGGATAGATCACAAAAACAGACCGGCATCCCGGGATTTTCGGAATTGTCTGAATCGTTTCTTTGAAAACCCGCAGGTTTTCCTTATTGAATTCCGGGTTGTAGGAATCGAGATACCATTGCACGGTTTCCCGTTTGATTTTGTCCATTTCAAAAGGAGCGGTCAGCAGATCCACCGATTTCAGATAGCCTCCATGCCAGCTGTTCTTTTGGTAATCGTCGAGGTACTGATCCCGGATCTGTACCAGGTCGTTGATGTACTTCTGACGCTCAGCAAGACGAGGATGCAGCGGGATATCATTGGGAATAAAGACAAAGATCGCCCGATGGCAGTCTGCTTCCCGTGCAATGGCTGCCAGGATCTGCAGTTCATCCATGGTATTTGCGCCGACCTGACCGCCGTTGATGACCTCGTATTTTTTTCCCAGCTGAGATTCCAGTTGCCGGGAGATCGTTTTTTGAATGGGAACTCCTTCGCCGAAGACAAAGGAATCGCCCACGCAGGCAATCCGCATCACTCCGTCAGGCGCTTCGTTTGAATATTCACGGTCCCGAATTCCTTTGGAAGAATGCGTGTATTTGACGCACCAGGGAGTCTCAGCCAGTCGGTTAAGGGGCAGGGGTTTGGGGGTGAGGGTAAAAGTCGAGAGTTCCCATTTTCCCTGTGAGGTATCGGGGACAGGAGAGAATTCTTCATGCGGATTATCAGGATAGCATTGATAATATGTGATCTGTTCCTGATTTGTCAGATCGGTGAGCTGTCGCTTGGAAATCAGGCGAGGAGGCTCGACGTGAAAAAAACGTACGAGTGCTTCCGCGATGGCCAGACTGAGAAGCAATCCTACCGCCAGGGCGGCAATACGAAACAGAATCGTTCTGTTCCTGCTGCGTTCAACAGGGCCGATGCTGTTTTGACTGGTCGTCTTCTCGGAAGGCTGATTCAAGGGAGATTCGATCTGGTTGAAGGGATTTCAAAACATAATTCTCTGATTATAAGTTTTCCAGCCATGAGGTGACTATTGTTTTTGATATAAATCGATCCGTTTTTGAATATCTTGAGCCGGCTCTGATCCGGCTGGCACCAGTTTCAATGCCGTCTTTAACGCAGAAAGCGCAGCAGGAGTCTGTCGAAGCTGCTGTAACGACTCGGCCAGATTATAGTAGGCAGGGGCAAAATCAGCCGCATGCTTGATGGCGTTTTCAAAGTGGGTTTTTGCCTGTGCGTGTTGTCCCTGTTGTTGCAGGATGGTTCCCAGCAGGTTGGATGTCAGCGCCAGTTCCTGACTGATTTGTTGAAACTGCTCTGCAGAAGTCTGTTGATCGATATGATTCAAGGCCGTTTCATAATGCTGGATTGCCTGCAGCCAGTTTTGACTTTTCGCAGCCATCAGTCCCAGGTTAAATTCGGTGGCGGGATCAATCGCTCCCAGTTTTCGTGCCCGTTCAAACTCCTGTTGTGCCTGCTGCTCATCTCCCTGTTCCAGGTAGAGCATTCCCAGGTTTTGATGCAGGGCAGCGTCGTCTGGTTGAAAACGTAATGCCCGTTGATAGTATTTCAATGCGTCCTGAAACTTGCGCTGTTTCCGTGCGATATTACCCAGTCCCTGGAGTGCGGAACTGTTTTGTGGATCTGCCTGCACAGCCTGCAGGTAGTGCTCGAACGCATTTTTGAGCTGACCCTGTGATTCCTGATAGACTCCCAGCGCCAGGTGGGCTCCCGGATGCTGTGGATCGATTTCCAGCACGCGTTGATAATGGTTGAGTGCCGCCGATTCGTTTCCGAGTTTCATCAGGGTGGAAGCCAGATTTTGATTCGTGCCTGCATCGTCGGGGATCACCGCCAGGGATTTTTCAAAGTAATGCCGGGCAGTGTCATATTTTTCTGCCTGAAATGCCAGATGCCCCAGATTGCTTAATGCGATAAATGCGCGCGGGTTGACAGCCAGGCAATGCTGATACAGGATTTGATTTCCCGCCCAGGTCGCTGTCTGGACAAAACTCAAGCCGGCACAGATCATCAGGAGAACCAGAACCGCTACGCGTGGTGCCAGACTGGATACACCACGCATCAGCCAGGCTACCGCCAGTGCGGGAGCCAGCAGGGATAGATAAATATAGCGGTCGGCGACATTGGAAACAAACTGATAGGCGAAAGGAATCAGCCCCAGTACAGGCAACAGACCTGCGATGAAGATACCCGCGATGGTCAGCCAGATCCGCTGTTGTCTGCTGAAACAGGCAGCCAGTAAGAGGAGGCAGGGGATGATCCAGAACCAGTATATGGTTTCCGTTTCCAGAACCAGCCGGATACTTTTGTCGTACTGCATCGCCAGCGGATAAGGAATGACCAGCTTCCATAAATAGAAGGTCAGGGAATCACCGGCGATCAACGGGCGTGCCCAGAGAGGACTTTCAAACAACAGTTCTGACTGCTCCCCACGATTCAGCATAATAAACGCGACTGCCAGTACCAGCCAGCCGGCGATCCAGATAAGCAGTGATTTGAATTGAGCGGGGAAAAAACCGATTACCAGAATGCCAATGATCAGGGGAGTGGTGACCGAACTGGGTTTCGCCAGCAGGGAGAGTAGAAAACAGATACTGGCGAGAATCAGGGGACCACGCGAGGCAGTACCGGATTTTGATTCGAGCGAAGTGGCCGATTGCACTACCGTCATATTCTGACTAATAAATTTGAGTGAATAATAGATCGCGGCGATGGAAAAACAGTGACTCAACAGACCCCGCGTTTCGCTGATCCAGGCCACCGATTCCACCTGCAGTGGATGCAGCAGAAACAGCAGACCTCCCAGGCACGCTGCCCGTCCATCCTTGACCAGCAGAAACAGAATCCGATAGATCAACAGCGAATTGATGAGATGCAGGCATAAGCTGCCTGCGTGAAACAGGTAGGGTGCCAGTTCGCCATTCCTCTCTCCTCCCAGCAGACGCGTGAGGGCTGATTCACCCGCAAAAAAAGTGTAACTGAGGGGAATATACAGACCTTCATAAGGCTCGGACCAGATCGTTCCCAGGCTGCTGAATGAGACAGGATTCAGATTGGGATTCTGTGTAAGATGCATCTCGTCATCCCAGTCCAGCAGTGGATACGTCAGGCAGCGGGAGAACACGAGCAGCAGGATGATCAGGTAGAGGAAAGAGACTTTCCGCATCGAGCGTCGGTCAACATTTTCTGATGACAGCGCGGGGTCGTCTGATTCAGCAGGAGCAATGTCATTCATCGATGGTGATCTTAAAATGCCAACCCGTTTCTGGAGGATCTGTTGCAGGAATTCCGCCAGGGATTGACTCGCTTCGGTACTGCAACCGTTGTATGATTCTATTTAACAATGTTTATAGAGGGAAAGCAAATCAATCCAGGCTCGGATGGAGAGCGGCCTCTCCCGTATTCTTTATGGTAGCACTCGCGGAAGAATCAGAGAATTCGATTGAATCTGAGCAGACGCTCACAAATAATAATCAGGCAAGCTGACGAATTCCTATTTCTTACAGTTGCAGGGGTGAGGTGAATTTGGTTCCGTTCATGAGGCAGCACCGATTACCGGTTGTAGTGTTCCTGTTTTGTCTGTTGCTGATCGTCGGCTGTGATCAGAACAAATCCGATCCCGAGCCATCGTCTGTCACTCAGGTTGCACCCGACCTCAAACTGAACAAGGCGCCTACACAGGCAACTGCGAAGCCGGCACCGTTTCAGTTTAAAGACATCGCGCACCAGAGTGGTCTCGAATTCACCTATTATGGTAATCCCAGTCCACAGCATTACATGGTGGAACAGAATGGAGGCGGAGTCGCGCTGTTTGATTTTGATGGCGATCAGTGCCTGGATGTATTTCTTTCCAATGGCTCACATTTTGATCGACCTGCAGAGGACGCAGGGGAAGTGCATCGGTTGTATCGCTCCATCGGGCAACTCCCGCAAGCGCTGCAATTTGAAAACGTCGCTGCGGTTGCCGGTGTGGAACGGTCGGATTTTGGCATGGGAGTGGCCTGCGGGGATTATAACAATGACGGGTTTGTAGACCTGTATTTATGCACGTATGGGAAAAACTGTTTGTGGGAGAATAATGGAGATGGCACCTTTTCCGACATCACAGACACCACGCTGACGGGGGACGAACAGTGGGGGGCGAGCGCCGCCTTTGGTGACCTGGACGGAGACGGTGACCTGGATCTGTATGTCACTAACTATGTCGAGTATTCCCGTGATGATCCTCCCTGCTATACCACGATCGGATCGCAACGGGTCAAGATTTCGTGTGGCCCGATCGGCAGGATCGCGCAACAGGATCTGCTCTATGAAAACCTGGGAGATGGTCGGTTTGTGGATCGCTCACAGGAAGCAGGCATCATTCAACCCACTGCGGGAAAAGGACTGGCAGTCCAGATCGTAGATCTGAATCGCGATGGGCTGCTTGACATTTTTGTGGCGAATGACACCACCGATAATTTTCTGTTTCTCAATCAGGGAAACATGAAATTTGATGAACAGGCGCTGGTGCTGGGTGTTGCCGTGGGTGATCAGGGGGAACCGCAGTCATCAATGGGAATCGCCTGTGCCGACTTCAATCGTAACGGTCTGCTGGATCTGTTCGTCACTAATTTTGAAAACGCGGTCAATGATTTCTATGAACAACTGGAGGTCGGCGGTTACCTGACCACCAATTCCCGTCTCGGCCTGGATACGACCTCGCGGCCGATGCTGGCGTTCGGGACTGTGTTTGCCGATTTCGATTTGGATCAATGGCCTGATCTGTTTATCGCGAACGGTCATATCTGGGATCTGAGCACGCTGGGAACAGAGCATGAATACGAAATGACACAGCAGCTGTTTTATAATCAGCAGGGAAAACGGTTTCATGATGTTTCCCAGAGTTCGGGCCCCTATTTTCAATCCAAATTTCTGGGACGCGCTACCGCTGTGGGGGATATGGATAACGATGGCGATGCCGACCTGCTGGCGACGCATGAAATCAAGCCGGCGGCATTACTGCAAAATGAGAGCCCCAGGCAAGGCAAGAGTGTCAGGCTGCGTTTTATCGGCGTGAAAGGATCGAGAGAACCTCTGGGCTGTACTTTGAAAGTCGTCACCGGTGATGTAGAACAGATTCTGGTTATCCCGGCGGGGGGCAGCTATCAGGCGTCCAGCGATCCTCGTGTGATCGTACCCACGGGTGATGCGACTTCGATCCAAAGCCTGGTACTCAACTGGCCCGATGGCAGCCGGGAAGAGTGGAATGATTTACCCATCCAGGCAGAACTGACGCTGATTCAGGGGACAGGCCATTAAAGGCTCTTGCAGGCCCACATTTAATTATGCTACTAATGCTTTATCAAGCTGGAAAATGAAAGTTGGGTGTGTTGTTGTTGTCGCACTCTCGTGATATTTATCAACCCAAAATTTAAAAATGCCCTTCCACTAAGATATTTCCTTTTCATGTCGGTTCAACCCTCTGTGAGCTTTCAATATTCGGACTGAGTACTGCATGACCGCGATTCTGGGAATCTCCGCATTCTATCATGATTCAGCCGCCGCCCTCATCGTGGATGGTGAGATTATCGCGGCGGCCCAGGAAGAACGGTTTACCCGCATCAAACATGATGCTGCATTTCCGCAACACGCAATCGCGTACTGTCTGGAAGAAGCAGGCCTGACTCCCGATCAGATTGATCTGGTCGGTTTCTACGAAAAACCGCTTTTAAAATTTGAACGCCTGCTGGAAACAACGCTGGCGTTCGCGCCCTGGGGGTTCAAAGCGTTTTTGAATACGATTCCCAGCTGGCTCAAAACCAAGCTGCATCTTCCCCGCGCGATCCATGAGGGGCTACAAAAACAGTACAACAGGCGGATCGTGTTTGTAGAACATCATGAGTCCCACGCAGCCAGTGCCTTTTTTCCCTCGCCGTTTGCCGAGGCCGCATTTCTGACCGTGGATGGCGTTGGTGAATGGGCGACTGCCAGTTTTGGAGTCGGGCAGGAAAACCGGATCGAGATCCAGAGCGAACTCTATTTTCCCCACTCCGTCGGCTTGTTGTATTCAGCGTTTACCTGGTATTGCGGGTTCAAGGTGAACTCAGGCGAATACAAACTGATGGGACTGGCCCCGTACGGGGAACCGCGGTTTGTCGATCTGATTCGCGAAAACCTGGTGGATATCAAACCCGATGGCTCAATTCGCCTCGATTTATCTTATTTCAATTATTGTCATGGATTGACCATGACTTCAAAAAAATTCCATCATCTGTTTGGTGGAGCACCCCGCCAGCCGGAATCAGAGATTACGCAGCGTGAGATGGACCTGGCTGCTTCCATTCAGGTGGTGACTGAAGAGATCCTGATGAAAATGGTGCGGCACGTGCATGCACAGACAGGAAAGTCCCAGTTATGTATGGCGGGAGGAGTCGCTCTGAATTGCGTCGCGAATGGCAAGATTCTACGCGAAGGTCCCTTTGAAAAAATCTGGATTCAGCCGGCAGCGGGAGACGCAGGCGGCGCACTGGGCGTGGCGTTGTTTATCTGGCATCAACTGTTGAAAAAGCCGCGCACGCTTCAACCGGAAGACAGACAGCAGGGAAGTTTCCTGGGACCCCGGTTTACAGAGACGCAGATTCGGGCATTTCTGGATGACAGGAAAGTCCTCTACCATCATCGTGCCGATGAAGGGGAACTGTGCGATGAAGTGGCCCGTTACATCGCAGAGGAAAAAGTGGTGGGCTGGCTGCAGGGGCGTATGGAATATGGACCGCGCGCACTGGGAGGGCGGAGCATTCTCGGCGATGCACGCAGTACCACGATGCAGTCAAAAATGAACCGGAAGATCAAGTTTCGGGAATCATTCCGTCCGTTTGCTCCCTCCATATTACAAAGCAGGGTCACGGACTACTTTGATTTTCCACCTGATGTGGACAGCCCCTATATGCTGCAGGTTGCCGACGTGCAATCTCATCAGCGAACGACTCTGCCTGCTGACAGTGATGAGCTCACAGGCCTGCAGAAGCTGCAGTTGATCCGCTCCCGTGTGCCGGCCATTACGCACGTCGATTATTCATCCCGTCTGCAGACAGTGGATGACACACGCCATGGACGATATTTCAAACTGATGGCCGCATTTGAAAAGCTGACCGGGTCGCCGGTGATGATTAACACCAGTTTTAATGTGCGAGGCGAACCAATCGTCTGCACGCCAGAAGATGCGTATCAATGTTTTATGGCAACTAATATGGATGTACTCGTGCTGGAACAGTTTGTGATTCTCAAGTCTGAACAGCCCGAGGCGCGGGTTTTTGAGGATGACCTGCACCTGGACCAATACGCCCTGGATTAAATCCTGAAGAATCGTTTTAGAAGGCAATAACTCAAGATGGCATTAGCAGAAATCAACTGGAATCCCTCTTCCCGCGACTTGAGGATTTTCTCAATCGCGCTGGGCTGTCTGCTGGCTCTGATTTCATTGATCAGCTTTCGAGCGTCGGCTTCGGTTCCGCTGGCAGTGATGCTGTCGGGAATTGCCGTGCTGATAATGGTGATTGGTTTCCTCGCGCCTGCAACAGTCAAACCCGTTTATCTGGGGTGGATGATTCTGCTGTTTCCCGTTCGCTGGAGTGTTTCCTGTTTGTTGATTGCTGTAGTATATTATCTGGTGATGACGCCGATCGGATTTGCTTTACGATTGCTGGGACATGATCTGGTGGGCAGACGCTTTGACGCGCAGGCAAGTTCCTACTGGAGGCGAGAACGCCGCATCAGACAGGAACAGGATTATTTTCGTCAGTTTTAATTCCACTTGAAATACATCATCTCGGAATTCAACAAAGGTTTGAGAATGACAGAACAAACTGATCCGCAGTCAAATTCAGGGGAAGAACAGACAACGGATTTCCTTTCTCAATCGGAATCGGCGACACCGGGAATCCTGGCAGAGTTCTGGGATTTCCTGAAACATAATAAGAAATGGTGGTTAGCGCCGATTATTATTGCGCTGCTGTTGATTGGCTTACTGATACTCATCAGCGGGAGCGCGATGGCACCGTTTATCTATCCGATTTAATTGGATGCATTGTATTCATATTGCTGCAGTCTCAAATATTACAGCTTGTCAGGCGCAGAGAATTCCACGCCTTCGATTTTTCACTGGAAGGTTCCGCGCTACTGTACATGCGAAAATCAATTGTTGCCAATCTTCATAAAATAACAATTTCTTTATATCTGTTATAAAAAAAACTTTCATTTATGAATCTTTATTGGTAGCCTTAAGTCAGCACCTCTAATCCAGTCTGACTATTCTTGTGAATCATTCATTCGAATTTACTTCATCTTAAGATTCAGGAGACACCAAGTGCGACCAGCTCTGAACTCCTTTCTGTTGTTTTCTCTGATAGCTCTTTCCGGTTGTGGCAGCGATCCCACGGCAGATCTCGGAACCGCTGTAACGGTGACCGGAACAATCACCTTGGATGGCAAACCCTCTGATGGCGTGGAAGTGATCTTTAAAAGGCTTGATGCCGGCGCACCAGCAGAGTATCGGCAATACGTTGCGACAACCGATTCGTCCGGCAAGTACAGCCTCGAGAATGTGTACCCGGCGAAATATGCAGTGATGGTCAATGAGAAAAAAGATGAAAAAGCAGAAGAAGAGGGGGCAGCTGCCTTTGAAACGGGCCCTTATAAAAAGTATGGCGTTAACAGTGAATTAACGGCAGAGGTCACTGAATCCAATAAAACTTTTGACTTTGAATTAACTTCTAAATAAACGAACTCCTATCAACAAGCCGGAGTGTCCCTGGTTATAAACCAGATCCAGGGTTCTGCGCTGAAAAATAAATAATAAAATCTAACTGCTGGTCTGGTTCTACAGATCGGTCAATGAATAATCAATCAGTGGAGGATGAAAGCAACTTTCTCTTAAGCGGTATTACCACTTGAGAAGTTGAATATAAATCTTGTATCTGGTGTGAGGCGATTTTGTGTTCCGAATCGTTGTCACTGAATATGCGTTTTTATTTATTTTGTTGTTGTAAAGGAGTTTATTCATGAAACGCAAGGCTTTTACGTTAATTGAGCTTCTGGTAGTCATTGCTATCATTGCCATTCTGATTGCATTGCTTCTGCCGGCGGTGCAACAGGCCAGGGAAGCAGCGCGGCGCAGTACGTGTAAAAACAATCTGAAGCAGATTGGCCTGGCCCTGGCAAACTACATCGATACCACGATGGGAGTATTTCCCAGGGCTACTATCTCTCCTAATGGGCGAGGGTGCTGCTGTGGAAGTTATGGTTCAACGGCTTACAACTCGACTGGAATCCCTCACAGTTTTCATACTGTGCATACGATGTTACTGCCTTATATTGATCAGGCAAATGTCTATAACCAGATCAATATGAGTCTGCGGTACGATGACACGGTTAATGGTCCAGCAGTCAAAACACAGATTCCTGTTTATATCTGTCCCAGTGATAACAGAACTTCTGATTCCAATGTTGTTACAAATGACGCCGGTGATTCGATCTCAATGGCAACTCACAGTTATCCCGGGACGGGATCCAATCATCCTTACGGACTGTGTGGTTTACATGGCACAACTGGATCCGGAACAGGTGTGTTTGCAGAACGGGCCGGGCAGTTGAATGAAGCGGGAACGGCCTTAACCCATCCTGTAATGAAGTTACGTCTGATCACAGATGGAACTTCCAATACGATTGCTTTTTCAGAGTTCGCTCAAAACAAGACCAAGATTGACTGTAATATCGGCAGTACCGCTCAGGCAAAATATGGCTGGGCACGGCCTGCCGTAGGGGGAACTGCATTTACGATTCGCGAGGTCTCTACTCCGAATGGCTGCAATGGTACCAGTACCGGTGGTTCCAATATTGGTATCGCCCGCAGCTGGCACGCGGGTGGGGTTCATGCCCTGATGGTTGATGGTTCCGTCCATTTTGTTGGTGACAGTATCGATGGATTTGTCTGGAGATATCTCGGAGCCGTCAGTGATAATCAGGTTGTCAGTATCAATAAATAAAGCCTGATCTCGTTAATTCGAAAACAGTTGATTTTAGTAACAGTTGAGCCTGGAGGTGGAATTTCCGTCTTCAGGCTCTTTTACATTGCTGACAAGCGTTAGGTGTTCATGTGTGGGTGTCTCTGGCATTTTGCATCAGATCGTATTGACGCTTGGGCCCGATACTGTTTGAATATTTACAGGAAAAAGGCGTCATCAGTAATAATAAATCATGCGAAACCTGTGTGAAGTTCTGGTGTTAATTTTGAATGTGCGTTTTTCCATGTAATCGTATTACAGATTAGAGACGACGTCTGTTGTCTCTAACCGTTAAATCCGCTCTGGCTGGTTTGAGTTTGATGTGCGATCAGCAGTCAGAACAGCTGCTTTTTCAGGAAGCTCTGAACTTCCAGAAAAAACTGGGATCAAAGGAGGACCAATTACGAAGGCTTGAAAGTCAGACCCTTTCCAGACATAAAAGCTGAATTGCTTATTCGCTGCCTGACTGACCAAATTTCTGATCAGATAGATTCCTCCATCACACAATAGAAATACTCTATCCCCGCAATATCTCTCCTAAGTCAGTTTCATCGCTGCTCAATGATTTTTTAGACAGCATTTTCTGCCAAGGTGTCAAACACTGTTTCGTCATCAATTTCTAAATTAAGCTTATTCTTATTTATTGAAGGAGAGACCCCTTGATGAAACGTAAGGCATTTACATTAATTGAACTTCTGGTGGTAATTGCGATCATTGCCATCCTGATTGCATTACTGTTGCCAGCCGTGCAACAGGCACGCGAAGCAGCTCGACGCAGTACCTGCAAAAATAATCTGAAGCAGATCGGCCTCGCGCTGGCAAATTATCTCGATCGTACTATGGGAGTTTTTCCCCGGGCTACCATTTCCCCAAACGGGAGAGGTTGTTGCTGCGGAACGTATACTGCTGCAGCATTCAATACGACGGGAATTCCGCACAGTTTTCATACGGTTCACACCATGTTGCTGCCTTATATTGATCAGGCAAATATTTATAATCAGATCAATATGAGCTTACGTTATGATGATGCCGTGAATTTACCTGCAGGAGCCACCCAGATTCCTGTCTATATCTGTCCCAGTGACAATCGTACCCATGATTCCTCTGTCAGTAACAATGGTCTGGCGACGCACAATTATCCCGGTGCCGGCTCGACGCATCCTTCCGGGCTCTGTGGTCTACATGGAACTTCAGGAGTATTGCAGAACGAAATGGTCAGTTAAATGAAGCGGGGACAGCGCTGACACATCCTGCGATGAAATTAAAGCTCATTACGGATGGGACCTCCAACACCATTTGTTTTTCTGAATTTGCTCAGAATAGAACAAAAGATGCGGGCTGTGGATTTACTGGCGTGGGGAATCAGGCCAAGTATGGTTGGGCACAACCCGCACTTGGTGGTACCGCTTATACCATTCTCGCGGTGTCGACTCCCAATGGATGTAATGGTACCAGTTCAGCGGGTTCCAACTCCGGGATTGCCCGCAGCTACCACATCGGTGGAGTGCATACATTGCTGGTGGATGGCTCGGTCCATTTTGTTGGTGACAGTATCGACGGACCTACCTGGCAGAGACTGCATACATTCAGTGACGGGAATGTCGTCAGTATCAATCAGTGACTCTGAGTAATCTGTCAGTTACTCTGATAAGCCAGTGCTGACAGATACCGTCTCAAACGACACCGCCCGTTCCCCTTTTTTCTGACAAGGGAACGGGCGGTTTTCATTTTCAGTTGTACCAACCTCACGAGATCGGGTATCTTATCTGTTCAAGGTCCTCAATCGAAACTGCAGGTTCAGGGAACATTGCAGAATAATTCTAATCCGAACAGACTGTTATGACTCGTAAAGCGGAAACTCTGAGTTTACTTGCAGTCGTTTCTGTCATCTCTGCTTTGTATGGCTCCTACTATTCTAACACGTTTCTGTATGATGATTCCGAACAGGTATTGGCACAGCAGCCACTGGAGTCCTTTGATGACCTGATACTGATCTTCACGGAACCCAGTTTTCCAACACTGCCTTACTACCGACCACTGACCCGGGCATCGATCATGTTGCAGAAAACACTGCATGGTGATGATGCACGCTGGTTTCATCTGTTCAATGCGATTCTGGCAGGGATCACTGTCGGTATTGCCTGGCTGCTGATCCGCTTACCGCTGTTTAAAATTCTGCCGGTTCCTGCTCTGTTTGCAGTGGCCCTGTTTGGTCTGCATCCTGCGGCTTCCTCCTGCGTTTATCCCGTTGCCTCCGGTCGTGAAACATTACTTCCTGCTGCATTGATTCTGCTCTCGACCTGGTGTTTTCTGAAAGGCTCACAGAAATATTACTGGTGGTCCGTCGTGACCTGTGGTCTTGCGTTACTTGCCAAGGAGCAGGCGATTGTGCTGCCTGTGTTATTTGTGACTGCAGACCTGTTGAACCTGACGGGACTCCCCGAGAAGAGGCAACTAGCGGGCTGGTTTCGACGTTATCTCCCCTTCCTGCTGCTCCTGGCGGGGTATCTGCTGTTGCGGTGGTTGCTCTTTAGTGGAACGGAAGTAAAACTCATGCTGGCAGAGCAGCCACTGGGACCGTTTTATTCGCTGCTGTATGCTCTGCAGACCAGTTTTGTGCCGTTCGTGGAACTTGTGTATGAGCCACCTGTCGAAGTCTGGTTCGATCCGCTCCGTATTCTCATTGCCGTGCTGCTGACGGGAATACTTGTTTATTTTGTATGGAGGAAATCAGAAGAGTTGGGGCGGTCAGCCTGTTTCTGGGGAGGCTGGTTTTTACTGCTGATGCTGCCGACCTCCAATATTCTGGAGCAGGAATGCGCTTTTTCAGAGCGCTATGTTTTTCTGTCGGTGCTGGCGCCGCTGGCTTTGTCCGCATCAATGATCAGTCAGTACTGGGATCGTTTTCTGGTAAGAAAGCTGTTCATGATCACAGGACTGGTTGCCGGCGTGTGCCTGGCATGTATCAGTGGTATTCGTGGCATTTATTTTGAGAACGAAGAGACATTTTTCCGACAGTGGGTTAATACCAACCCCAGGTCATCAACCGCTCATGTGCACCTGGGGCTGGTATACGCCAGTCATGAGCAGTTTGCCGAAGCGCTCGCCTGTTATGAACGGGCGCTGGCAATTGATCCGGAATTTACAGGGGCTCTCATCAACCAGGCCAACGCCCTGGTAACCATGCAGCAGTATGACCCGGCAATTGAACTGTATCAGCGGTCACTGGAACTGCTGGATGGTAAGTTGCAGCATCTCAAGGTGGGTGTATATCATAACCTGGGTAACGCCTGGTGGGGCAAGCGCGATGCAGAGCAGGCGATTCAGTCGTACGAGCGCGCGATTAAACTTTCACGCGAGCATCTGCCGTCATATCTTGCACTGGCAGACATCTATCTGCAACAGGATCAGCCTGCGCATGCTGCCCGGTATTTAAATGAGGCACTGAAGCTGGATTCAATGACGAAACAGAAACAGCGGGAAATTCATAACGTCATGCAGCGTTTTCAACTGGAATAATAGTAAACTCAGTGTCGTTGAATTACAGCATCCGGTTCAGGCACAATGGTAGCTCTGTTGGTGGTATCTCAAATGGTTCGAAATCTGATTCTCTGTTCTACTCTGCTCTGTCTGCTGTCTGCCTGCAGGCCTGGTGACTCAGCCGAAGAATTGGAAGCGCCGCCGTTAACCGCGCGCGAAGCTGTTATTCAGTCGCTGCCTGTGGTTGAAATTCAACTGAAAGATATTACTCCTGAAACGTTGTCCGCAGAAATAGAGAAGCACCGCGGGAAAGTGGTGTTTGTAGATTACTGGGCGACCTGGTGTCCAATGTGCCTGGATTCCTTTCATCATTTAAGTGAATGGCATCAGGAGTATGCCGACCGGGGCCTGGTGATTCTGGCAATCAATCTGGATGAAGATAATGAAAGTAATCGCAAGGTCGTGACAGAGTATCTTACTGAGTATCGCGCTCCGTTTGAAAATTTTATCTGTTCCGCGGCACCGGATACCAAACCGTTTGAGAAATTTGGCATCGAAGGCAGCACACTTCCGTTCTGTCAAATATATAATCGAGAGGGGGAACTCGTTGTCGCGCTGGGGAATGTCAATCCGGATCATCTTTATGACCAACGCTCAATCAGTGCTGCATTGAAAACACTGTTTCCGCAATCGGCATCGATAGAGAATGACAGTAAATAGTGCAGGTGTCATAAAACATTGCGAAGTGCCTGCAGCAGCAGTGCCTGGTTTGCATTGATTCCCGCCGATCAAATGGTAAATGCAAACCATTTTTTTAAGAGGTGGAAAAGAATCTGTTTGCAGAGCCCCGACGAAATGCCTAGACTGAGTAGATACCAGAGCGTTTCACTCCAGAAATCCTTGCGTTCCCTGTTTCCATCCTTGCCTCCGGATCTGATACCATGCTTCATTTGATAAACTGTCGAAGTGTCTCTGCCTTACTGACAGTATTGGCTGTCTCTCTGCTGACGACGAAAGCTCAAGCCGCAAAGCATACCAACGTGATTCTGATCATGACCGATGACCAGGGGGGCTGGGATTATGGCTTCAAGGGAAACAGGCATCTGAGTACGCCGAACCTGGATACCATCGCCGCGAACGGTGCACGGCTCAGTCGCTTCTATGTCAGTCCGGTCTGTACGCCGACCCGTGCCAACCTGATGACAGGGCGTTACAACTATCGCACCCGTGCCATCGATACTTACATCGGTCGTGCCATGCTCGAACCGGCAGAAGTCACTATTGCCGAAGCACTCGCTCCCGCCGGTTACCGCACGGGAATCTTCGGGAAATGGCATCTGGGAGATTCGTATCCACTCAGGCCACAGGACCAGGGATTTCAGGAAGTGCTCGTGCACCGGGGAGGCGGCATCGGTCAGCCCAGCGACCCACCTGAAGGAGCCGGGAAGTATACCGATCCGGTGTTGTTCCATAATGGTGAAAAGAAACAGATGCATGGCTATTGCACGGATATCTATTTTGATCATGCAATGAAATTTATCGAGCAGAACGAATCGCAGGATAAGCCGACATTCATGTATATCGCGACCAACGCGCCCCATGGGCCTTTTGACGATGTCCCTGAAGATCTTCGTAAAAAATACCAGGCAATGGACCTGACTGATGCTTATGGATTCGATTTGAACCCGAAACGCAAGAATGAAAAACAGTTTGATAAAACAGCGCGCGTTTTTTCGATGATCGAAAATATTGATCAGAATATTGGTAAGCTGCTTCAACATCTCAAACAGATTGATGCGCTGGACAATACCCTGGTCCTGTTTCTCAATGACAATGGTCCGAACGGTCCGCGTTTTGTCGGCGAACATCGCGGGATGAAAGGCAGTGTGAATGAAGGGGGAATCCGCTCCGTTCTGATCGCACACTGGCCGGCACAACTTAAGGCAGGTACGGTCAATCCCACGATCGCCGCCCATTATGATCTCTTTCCGACCATCCTGGCGGCAACCGGTGTCGACAAGCCGAAAGGATTGCAACTGGACGGAGTCAATGTGCTGCCGCTGCTGAAAGACAATGCCGATCAATGGCCTGAACGCTCGCTGTTTCTGCAGTGGCATCGCGGGGATGAACCTCAGCCAAGAACGAATGCTGCGGTGGTCACGCAAGATTATAAAATGACATTCTCCAAACCGGATGAACCGGGCAAACTGTTTCATCTGCAAAACGATCCCGCCGAACGCCAGGACCTTGCGGGAGCCAAAACAAAGCTGGCCTCAAACCTGACAGAGCAATACAACACCTGGTTTCGTGATGTGAGTTCGACACGTCCTGATAATTACGCTCCACCCCGCATTCATGTCGGGAACCCGAAAGAAGAAACCACGGTTCTCACTCGACAGGACTGGCGCTACTCCGGACCGAAAGGGAAAGGCTGGACCAGTGATGCACGAGGTCAATGGCTGGTGACGATTGAGCAGACAGGTCCTTATGATATCAAAGTACTGTTCGGCACAGAGAAAGCACAATCCAGCGTCGAGATGACCGTGCAGGTGGGGCATGATCTGTTTCATGCAGAGGTCCCGGCAGGCCAGACAGAACATGTTTTTCCCAACGTAACCCTGCACGCAGGGGAGCAGACGATTGATGTGAAAATTGTGGAAGGAAAACTCGAACGGGGACCAAAAATGGTTTATATCACTCAGAAACCTCAAGAGTCCTCTGCCCCTTAAATCGTCATTTTGAAAGGGGTTGAGGCCGGTCTTATAACTGTTTCCATCGGTTCTTTCTTATAAGAAAGTGAAAAACGGTCATAATCTGGAATGGTCACAGGCTGTGATTCAAATTACTATAAATAAGGATTGTTAAATTAGAGGGTAAGTACTGTTTTCGTTTTCTGCCGGTTTCACCTGGGAAACCTCCCGCAATTTCATTGCTGGCACGTAGGAACTGTACTGCAGGTACTTACCGAACCTCGATGAATTGACTACTGACAGTCAATCAATACTCACACCTGCCAGTCGCGTAAGTTGTCGGCTGGCCTCTTTAATGGGATTGATTAATGCAAAAGAATTCAAATTTCAGCCGTCGCGAATTTCTGAAGACCACCACCGCCGGTGCCGCTGCTATTTCAGCCGGTGTCTGGACGGGAGTTGCTCCGGCCGCTTCAAAGTCTGCCAACGGTAAGTTGAACATCGCCTGCATCGGTACTGCCAACCGGGCAGCAGCAGATGTGGATGGCGTCAAAGGCGAGAATATTGTCGCGCTGGTCGATGTGGACAGCAACTATCTCGATCGTGCGTCTGCCAGCTTCCCAAATGCCCGTCTGTATGCTGACTATCGCGAGATGCTGGAAAGCGAAGAAGGAAAAATTGATGCCGTTGTCATTGGTACGACCGACCATCATCATGCTCCTGCGACGATTCGGGCAATTCGCAAAGGGCTGCACGTTTATTGTGAAAAGCCACTGACGCACACCGTTCAGGAAGCACGCATCATTGCAGAAGAAGCAAAGAAGCAGGGCGTTGCCACTCAGCTGGGAACACAGATTCACGCTGGTGACAATTATCGTCGTGTCGTTGAGATCGTAGAGTCCGGTGTCCTGGGTGACATCGGCGAAGTCCATGTCTGGGTCGGTAAAGGCTGGGGAGGCGGAGATCTTCCGACGGAAACTCAAGCCCCTCCCAAGAATCTGAACTGGGATCTGTGGCTGGGACCAGCTCCCGAACGGCCCTATGCCGCTGGACGCTATCATCCTGCTCAATGGCGACGCTGGTGGCAGTTCGGTCAGGGAACCCTGGGCGATATGGCCTGCCACTACATGGACCTGCCTTTCTGGGCTCTGAAACTGCGTCATCCCACTCACTGTGAAGCAGAAGGTCCGGAAGTCCATCCGGAAGCCTGTCCGCATGGACTGACTGTCCGCTACAAATTCCCCAAGCGGGGCGATCTGGCTCCCGTCAATCTGACCTGGTATGACGGAAACATGATTCCGAAAAAAGTCGCCGGCGAACGCGTTCCCGGCAGCGGGGTGATGTTTGTCGGTTCGGAAGGCAGCATGTTTGCCAACTACGGCAGTTATAAATTATTCCCCAAGGAAAAATTTGCTGACTTCACTCCTCCCAAGCAGAGCATTCCGAATTCAATCGGACATCATGCGGAATGGATCAAGGCCTGCAAAGATGGTTCTCCCACAACCTGCAACTTTGATTATTCCGGCGCTTTGACTGAATCGGTTCTGCTGGGTAATGTTTCCTACCGTGCGAAGAAAGCACTGGACTGGGATGCTGCCAGCCTGAAAGCCACCAACTGTCCCGAAGCCGACCAGTACATCACCAAAGAGTACCGTGCCGGCTGGGAAGTGGTTTAATTTTGAAAGCCATCCAGTACTGTCCGGCTCCTCAATCGTGAGTGAGCCGGGCTACTGGCCTTCAATGTATTTCAGCTGAATGTCGGTGTCTGGCAGTTTCTTTTTCAATTCCGCCACCCCTTTTTCGGTGACCGCCGTTCGCGTCAGTTTCAGATCTTTGAGACTGGTGAGCCCCTCCAGATCTTTCAGGCCCTCATCAGAGACAGCCGTGGAACCGAGGTGCAGAAATTCCAGCTTCTGCATGTCTTTCAGATATTTGAGACCCGCATTGGTCAACCGGGTATTATCCAGGTTCAACCATTCCAGGCTCGTCAGTCCCTGCAGTGGTTCGATACCGGCATCAGTCAGTCCCACGCGCCATAGATTCAGCTTTTTCAGTTCTCCCAGACCGGACAGATGTTTCATCCCGGCATCCGAGAGCAGGCTGTTTTCACTCAGGTCCAGTTCTTCCAACTGGGGAATTTTTGCGAAAACTGCCAGACCATCGTCCGAGATCTGATTCTGCGAGAGGCGTGTTTTCTTCAGTTTGGGGAATTGAGTAAGTGTGGCGAGCCCATCATCGTCGACCAGTGTTTTAGCCAGGTAGAGTTCTTCCAGTTTATTCAGGTCTTTCATCTGCGAAAGCCCGTCACCGCTGACCCAGAGAAAATCGAGCATCAACGCTTTCAGGTTAGTCAGCTGATTGATGTCAGCCATGGCATCATCATCGATATCCGAGTTGCCGGACAGACGCAGCGCTTTGAGCCTGGAAAGACCGGTCAGATAAGAGATGGCCTTGTTGTTCAACGAGCAGTTTCGCAGGTCGAGGTTTTCCAGTGTCGTGACTTTTCCCACGGGTTCCAGAGCGGCATCGGTAATCGGTGTTTCATTTAACAGCAGGGAACGGAGATGCGAGAGCCCTGCGATGTCTTTCAGTGCCGCATCATCAATTTTTGCTCCGCGGAAATCGACTTCAATCACATAGCCGGCCTGATCCTGTTTCAGTTTTGCTCCCAGCTTTTTCAGGGAATCCGCGAGTTGAACTTCACTTTCAGGCACGCCTGCTGTGGGGGCTTCTGTTGCTTTCTCTGTTTTTTCAACCGGTGTGGCAGCGGGTTTGTTTGAGGGTTCTTTCTCGGCACATCCCGAAATCAGTAACAGTGATAATACGAAAAGGGACATGTCCCGAAACGGTTTCATAGCGGTATCCTTAATACGAAATAGCGAAAACGTGTCACGTCTAAAGCATACCGATTCACGATATTGCTCAAAACTGAATGCGGGGCTGCATTTCCGCTTTTTGTCGAATTGATTCTGTTGTAAAAGCATAAAAGGCCGGTTTGGGAAATTGTAAAATTGTTTTCAGGATGAGTTTAGAGGTAGCGACCGTTTCCCGGTCTGTTAAAAACGGAATTCATAAGCCTGGCGTTCCCCCTCGTCTCCCAGTGAATCGAGCATGCTGATCTCGGCGCGTTTCATGGTGAGATAATCAGTAATTCGGTTCTCTCCGAATCCAGACAGCAGGACCGAATTCTGTTCCAGCGCAGACAGGGCCGACTCCAGGTCGGTGGGATAAGCATTCATGTTCAAGGCACGTCGTTCCTCTGCCGAGAGCAGCGCAGGGTCGGTCAGTACAGGATCGCCCGGATCGAGTTCATTTTCGATTCCGTCCAGTCCTGCACAGATCAGTCCAGAAAGTGCCAGGTAGGGATTACAGGTGGGATCACAGGGACGGTACTCGAGATTGACCGTCGCCGCTTCCTGCCCCTGGTATCCCGAGGCGGCCCGGACACTCGCTTCGCGGTTATCAGGACCCCAGCAGGTATAGCTGGAACTCCAGCAGCGTTCCACAAACCGCCGATAGGAATTCGTGGTCGGGGCGGTCAACGCCATCAACGCGGGCAGGTGTTTGAGAATGCCTCCCATAAAATGACGCGCTGTCCCGGAGAGATTGAATTCACCCGCCGGGTCGTAAAACAGGTTTCGGCCTTCGTCCCACAGACTGAAGTGAATATGGCATCCATTCCCGGCAAACGCAGGGGAGATTTTAGGCATGAATGAAACGCGATAACCGTGCGCCAGTGCGACGCCGCGCACGGTCTCTTTGAAGACCACCTGCTGATCGGCGGCCAGCAGTCCAGCTTGATGTCGTATCGGAATTTCCTGTTGTCCAGGTCCCGCTTCCGGATAGTATTTTTCCACTTTGATGCCCTGTTGTTCCAGCGCATCAATCAGGGGCAGAATAAATGGACTGGCCAGATCCATGGCGGCAGAACTGAAACAGTTCAACTGATCGACGGGTTCCCAGCCCGTCTCCGTTTGATCAGACAGTGTGAATTCATTCTCAAAGGCAGCCTGAATCTGCAAGCCCCGAGCAGCGAGCCGACTGAGAAAGTCTTTGAGCAGGCTGCGGGGACAGAGTTCCCACGGATCGCCCTGCAGCGTTTCCACATCCGCCAGCATTCGGGC
>NZ_CAXAVM010000011.1:0-68794 GCF_963972345.1 uncultured Gimesia sp.
GAATCTATAAATTTAAGAGCAACAGCAAACGGTGAGCCGAACAGTATTGGGCTTGTCCGACAGTGTTTGCTGCCGGGCTCCTATCGTCTATCACTGTTGTTGTAATTAACCAAAGAATTCCCAGGGTAGACCATGAATTGCCGGTAAATCAGGATCAGTCTATTCTCCGTTGCTTACATACCAGCGGGCTCTTGTCTGATTCAGTTTCCTACGGAGTCAGTGCCGGGATGCCGATGGTGCGGCCGTAGGCCTGGCTGAGTTGGTCGACGGTTAAGCCGTAGGCGCGTTGCAGGCTGTCCTGCCAGGTGAGGCCTTCCTTGATGCCGTTGAAGAAGAGTTTGAACTGTTCCGGGCTGGCTTTGAGCATGAGCTGAATGATCGCACTCGCGGAGCCGTACTGCCAGCTGTCGAGGCGCTCGTTATTGAAGAACTGTCCGCCAAACGTCTGCACCTGCTTCAGGCGGGCGGCGGCTTCGGTCTGGCGGAAACGGACTTCTTTGGAACTGGGAACGACCATCATGGCGATCCAGTCGGCGATGCCTTCGTTGATCCACGTGGGAATGTTCACGGTCGATTTGTAACGGTGAATGTAGCCGTGTGCGGTTTCGTGGACAAGAACGGCTCCGAAGAAGTTAGGGTCATTGCCGCGATAACAGGAGACGATGACTTTTCCATCGCCGTGTGAATGACAGAGGCCGATCGCGTTACCGGTTTCCGTGCGGTTGTAAAACTGCTCTTCAAATTCGAGAAACGCCGGCCTGGCGAGGAACGCTACGATCACTGCTTTGCCGCGCCAGATGTTGTGCCCCGGTTTGAATCCGAATGACTGGCCGAGCAGTTCGTTCATTTTGTCGAGTTGAACCAGATAGGGGGCGACCTGGTTGGCGGGCATGTCGGTATAAAACAGGAAGTATTTCGTTTCGTAGAGTTTCATATTGAAGGCTGCAAAATGTTTGCCGACTTTATCGAGGAACTCTTTATACTCATCGACATATTTCCGTTGTTCCTCTGCGGGGATTTCTTCCCAGAACTCTTCATTGGAGGCTCTCAGCTTTTCAGAGATTGCCGCATTCTTTTTGTTGAGATCTTCGAGCAGGGCGGCTTTGATCGAGGGGAGATACTGGAACTGATAGAGTTTGTCGTCAATTTTCATTTCGTCCAGCCGCGTTACCAGCAGTCGTTTGCTGCGCGTTGCATTGGGGGCTTTGACTTCTATCGATTTGATCTGGCTTTTATCACGGCCGGTCAGGAAACGGGTGATCTCGACCCCCTGCTCTTCTTTCCCGTTAGAGGCAGTGATGTCGGCGGTCTTGCCGATGAGCTGTTCGACTTCGTCTGCATTGAGTGCAAATTCCGATACGGCCGCTTCCAGCATCCTGGAAGGGCTGGCATTGAAACGGGTCGAGCGTCGCTGGGCATCGGCCTGGTTTGTGAGCAGAGTGAGCGCCAGCAGCAGTGCCAGCAATCCGCTGGCCAGGGCGCGATAAAGGGTTGAAACAGGGCGAGGAACCATCATGAGTGCTCGCTTTCTGAGATGTAAAGCTGGAAGTGAAGTTTGAAACGCGGATAACTCCTGTTATCGTCTGCCGATCTGATACAATTGTCAAGTAGTATCTCTCTGAAGTGGGGCGAGAAACCCGTAATGAGTCCGGACAGGTTAATACCAGCTCATTCAGCGTCAGAACGGTTTTGGTAGATACGGTAGAATGCATAGGGCAGGTGGATTTGGTTGGTTGAGGAGCTGCCATGTGAAGTATGCAGAATCGTCCGAAAAGGGATGGATTTGAGAAAACACTAAAAAGTTTTTTTTGGGCTTGTGGAACTGGAAAACAGGCACTTCTAATCAAAGTTGCCCGATTCTGTGGTGGTAGAACAGGAGATTCCTGTTCACTCAGCTTGTATTATTATCGGGTCCGGTTAGAATCGATTTGTGCGGCTGAGCTACCTGTAACCAGTTGTTTCGGGAGACGCCGCATTTTTTATTTTTTAGGAATCGGAAAAGAAGATGGCTGAAGGTACTATTAAAAAAGTGACACAAAAGGGATTTGGGTTTATCGACACAGAAAGTGGAAAAGACTTGTTCTTCCACTCGTCTAACCTCGAAGGTGTGTCATTTGAGCAGCTCTACGAAGGGCAACGCGTTTCTTTCACAGAAGGACGTGGGGAAAAAGGACCAAGAGCAGAAAATGTTAAACCTATCTAGTCATAACTAGAGAATGGTAACATTCAGAAACTCAGAGAAGCCGGCGCAAAAACGTTGGCTTCTTTTTTTATACCCCGAATTCAAAACCCCGATTCCAGTCAGAAGACTGGCTGCTTCAAACCAGTCGCAGACGCTGTCGCGCAAAGTGAATCGCGTCGACCAGGGCGTCGATCTCTTCTGTGGTGTTATAGAAGGTCAGGCTGGCTCTCACGCTGGCAGCGATATTCAGATGCTGATGCAGGGGCATGGTGCAATGATGACCGTGTCGGACTGCGATGCCCTTTCGGTCCAGCAGTGTGGCAAGATCTTCGGGATGAGCCCCATCGATGTTGAAGCTGAAGATGGTGCCCCGCTGTTTGAGTTCCTGGGGCCCGTAAATCTGGAGGCCGGGAACTTCGCCCAGTTTCTGCAGGGCGTATTCGCCGAGGATATGTTCCTGTTCCTGGATCGCGTCAAAGCCGAGATCTGTGACATACTCGATCGCGGTTCCCAGTGCGACTGCTTCGGCGATGGGAGGCGTTCCGGCTTCAAAGCGAGCAGGCAGACCGGCCCAGTGCGATTCTTCGAGATGAACTTCCGAAATCATATTTCCGCCGTACATGAACGGCGGGAGATTTTCCAGAAGTTGTCTGCGACCATACAACACGCCGATGCCAGACGGGCCAAACACTTTATGGCCTGAAAATGCAAGGAAATCAATCTCGCTGTCGACGACATCAATCGGCTGATGCGGCACGCTTTGTGCGCCATCGACAAAAATCAGGGCACCGACTTCATGTGCCCGGTGCGCCATTTCGGCGATGGGATTGATTGTGCCCAGCACATTCGACATGCCTGTGACGGCGACGAGTTTTGTTCTGGAAGAAAGCAGGCTCTGATAATGGTCGAGATCGAGGCGTCCCTCTGGAGTCAGACGAATAAATTTGAGAATGGCACCGCGTTCCCTGGCGATTGCCTGCCAGGGGACGAAGTTGGCATGGTGTTCCATTTCATTGAGGATGATCTCATCACCGCCTTTTAGGAAATGACGACCCCAGGTCTGGGCCACCATATTGACCGACATGGTGGTGCCTGATGTGAAGATGATTTCTTCAGTGGAAGCAGCCCCGATGAATGACTGAATTCGGGTGCGGGCGGCTTCCATTTCCGTGGTGACGCGGTCGCCCAGCTGATGGACGCCGCGATGCACGTTGGAATAATATTGCTCGTAGACTTCCGTGATTTTATCAATCACGGCGCGGGGGCGCTGTGCAGACGCGCCACTGTCCAGATAGACAAGCGGTTGTCCATTGGGGAATTTCTGATTCAGTATCGGGAAATCGTCCCGAACGGATGCGAGATTGGCGACCATTGCTGCCTGCTTCAGACTGTTAAATATTTAAAGAGATAGTTCATCAGGAATTTTAACATGAAATCAACTAATGAAAAGGGAGTCATGTAAAAGCGGTTTAACTCCGAGATCCAATCACCGCTGGCTCGTAAACACTTTGTTTCAGGCAAGACACCTGGGCGGGAGGCGAAGTTCGGAGTGATGTTCAGCAGGACTGTTGACTGTTCATCTAATCAATCTGGTGGTTTTCCATTAAACTAGTGGAGTGTCATTTTTAAATTTTGGGTTGATAGATATCACAAGAGTGCGACAACGGAGCACGTAAACAACACCCACAACCCTCAATATTTAGCTTGACAAAGCACTAGACTGTGTCCAGTTTTACTGTAGCGTCTCCAGGCCCATTTGGAGCGAATATAATAGATTGAGAGACGCTATGGTTAAATGTGATGCGATAGAGATGCCGTTTTGCTGTAACGTCACCGGGGACATTCGGACCGAGCGTCTTTGATCGGGAGACGTTCTGGTGCAATGTGTTGCGTTCTAAAGTGAGCGGATTGCAAAAGGTTATTTTCCCTTTCGCATCTGGATGGCAGGAAAATTTAAGGCGGGAAATGGGTGGGGTAGAGGTCCAGTATGGCGGAGAAGAGGCGGACTATGGCGAATGATTGTCGCAAAATGGCGCATTTCACGCTTAGTGTTGACTGCTTATCCGGAAGTGATTCAGGGAATTATTTTCAGATTCGTCTGGCATCAGCGGTTTTGATGCTGCTGGTTTCGACAGGTGATAATACCGGCAGTGAATAAAAAAAAGGCTATTCTCGGGCTTTCACGCATAGACATGAAAAAAGCCCTGCGAACAGGGCTGGTAAACTTCATGATCAAGCCGGGACTTCTGTAGTGTCCCGTTCAGAGATTTATTTTTTGGGGACGAGTCGTTGTGCTTTCGAGATGCGATAACAGGGTTTTCCCATCCGGTCCTGTTTTGAGCCATCGATAGCGCCATCGAGGAGTACGACATCGCCGTTGGTAAAGCGGTTCAGTTTACCCTGATCGACGAGTACGATGTTGCCGCCAAATTTATCGGATTTGTCGGGAGTGGCATTGTAGGTGATGTTCCAGGATTTTTCCTGTTCATCAAACTCGATGATTCCCCGTAACCAGCGGTAGTTTTGTTTGTCATAATTAAAAGGGGAGGGTGATTGCTGACTGGAGCCGACAGGCAGATCGAATGCAGCGGGCTGAAATTTGGCTGGTTGAACGAAAGAGTCGTCTCTGACCAGCTGCGGCCCTGAGGCGGCTTTCTGATGATCGGCGTGACTGACTTGACCGGTGGCAGGTTTCATCGTCGAACTGTTATTGGGGCCGAAAGTTTCATCATCACCGTTGTTGCCGGGATTGCCCGGGAACGGACTGACTGGTACTTCGAATTCCTGGCTGCTGTCAAAAGTGTTCTGTTTGAAGGTGTTGTCGGCGGGTACTGAATTGGCTTCGAATTTTTTCGGATTCGCACCGAAGACATCGTCGTCGCTCTCAAAGCTCTGCTGCTGAACCGGGTTCTGCTGCTGGGGGACGCTGAAGCCCTGATTTGATTCGAATTCATCTTTTGGTTGCTGGAACTGGTCTGGCTGTTCGAACTGGTCAGGTTGTTTGTTCTGAAACTGATCGCCGCCACTGGGGGCAAACTGGTCATTCATCTGAGTGGAAGTGCCTGCGGAGGGGGTTGATCTCGAATTACTTTCGAAGGTATCTCCGGAATCTCCCGGGAATGCGTTATTGCCGGGAGCAGGATTACTGTTGCCCGGGAATTCGTTATTCAAGGGTTGAGAGTTGGGTTGAATCTGATTGGGATCCTGGTAGCTGGGAACCGCCTGGTTGCCGGGAAGGTTATTGTTGACGCCACTGCCGGGATTGAGGTTTCGTCCAGAAGCGGTGGAGTTGGCATCAAAGGGTGTTGCTGCTCCGGGGTTACTGTTCAGGGGCTGTTTCCACTGGGTATCGACGCCATCGTAGTTTGTGTTATTCGTATTATTGGGAAATGCGTCGCTATAGGCGTGTGAGTTGGGGGAAGGCAGTGATCCCTGTGGTGGAGGAACCGGCTGTCCGAGATCCGGTTGCACGGGGTAACTGCCAGGTGGCATATTGCCGGGCATGACGGTTCCAGGAGCCATCTCGTAAGGACCGGGAGCTCCATAAGGGCCCGGGTAAGTAGCACCATACGGATATTGATGATGGGAATAGCAGCCAGTGAGGGCGCAGCTCAACAGAGCGCACCAGCTCATATTGAAGAGATATCGTATCGACATGATTGGGTCCTTAAAGTTCCAAATACTTTCCCGGACGAGACTGGTCATCTGCAGATAAGGGAAAAATCTATGGACGGGATGCCTGCTGAAAACAGGATTTCGGGAGTTTCTGTATCACATGCAGCGGGGATTGATGTGAATTGTCTCTGCGGGGAGACAGCTACAAAAACGGTCTGAATTCCAGTAGGCGAGCGGGATTTTAGGGAATCTTGAATATGTGTCTATACCGAAACAGCGATTCTGATTCTTCCTCGGTAAAAGTTGGCAAGAAAATCGGTCTTCCAGCTTACTTTGCGTTTGGTTTTTGTAACCTTTACAATAGATAACCGAGTATTTGAACAGATTTTGCCATGATTAAAGAGTCCGTATGTCGTCACCCCGCTTGAAACTTCCTGTGATTCAGAACTGGAACTGCCATAATTGTGGCGGTTGCTGCAAACAGCATGAAATTGAGATCACAGTGGAAGAGAAAGAACGAATTGAAAAGCAGCGCTGGGACCTGGACGATTCCATACCGGCGGGCAAGCCTGTGATCGAAAAACTGGGTCTCTCGCCGACGAGCAAGCGGTATCGACTAACTCACCAGGAAGATGGTTCCTGTGTCTTTCTGAATGAGCAGGGATTGTGTCGCATCCATGCGAAGTTCGGGGAACCAGCCAAGCCTCTGGCCTGCCAGGTTTATCCCTATGCATTTCATCCGGCGGGCAATGATGTGGCCGTCAGCCTGCGGTTCAGTTGTCCTTCGGTTGTTTCCAATCTGGGGGAGCGAATTGATCGTCAGGAGCCTGCCATCCGGAAGATTGTCGAGCAGGTACTTCCCCGGCGTCGTAAGACTCCGCCTGCACCGCGGCTGACTTCCCGGGAATCGGTGAGCTGGCCGGATACCCTCAAAGCGGTTGCAAAATTAAGTCAGTTTTTTCAATCTGATGAGACGCCAATTCAAATCAGACTGTTACGCGCGATCAGTTTTGTGGAACTGATTGAAAATTCTCGGTTCGAGACCATTCGGGGTGAGCGGCTGGAAGAGTTTCTGGATTTGATATTCGAGGCAACCGTACAGGAATTGCCAGCCGACCTGGAGTTGGATCCAGTCGCACCCAGTCGACTGGGAGGGATCCAGTTTCGACTTCTGGCAGCGCAATACGCCCGTAAAGATACACATGCGGAATCTTCGCGTGGTCTGGGTCACCGCATTGCCTTGCTGCAGTCGGCGATGAAATTCGCGATTGGTAAGGGGCAGATTCCCTGCCTGCAGGAACGATTTGCTCCCGTCGATTTCTCGCGGGTGGAAGCAGCTTTTGGTGGATTACCTTCCGAGAGTGAGAAACTGTTTTTACGGTACTATCGGGTAAAAATTGAAGGCTTGCATTTTCTGGGAGCCGCTTATTACGACATCCCATTTGCGGAAGGGTTTCATCATCTGGCATTAATGTTTCCCGCGATTCTGTGGATTGCGCGGTGGATTGCTGCGGGAGATGGGAGAACGCAACTGAAGCCGGAAGACGTGAATGAAGCAATGGCGATAGCCGATCATCATCACGGCTACTCTCCTGTCTTTGGGCTGCCTCATTTCAGGAGTCGGGTAAAAAACCTGTCCCGTTCTCAAGATATCAAAAAACTGATCAGCTGGTATAGTCTGTAAACAGACCAGCCAGTCTGTCTCTTCAGGACTCTCTGCGGAGTTCTACGCCTTTCCAGAAGGCGATACGATTTTTGAGCTCTCCATATTCTTTTTGGGGATCGAGATAGTACCAGGCGGCATCGCGATTCACTTTATCTTCAACCACCACGTCGTAAAAGAATGCTTTGCCTTTCTGGGGGCTCGTAGAAGTGGATGAGCTCTTTTTAAGAAAATGACTGTTCACAGAATCAAGTGGAAAATACACGTCGCCATCAATAACGACAGTGTCGTCTGAATCTACCAGTATCGCCTCATTCCAGATCGCTTTAGGCACACCGTACTCCTCATCGCTAAGTGCTTAATAAAGGAACTTATCAACGAAATGAGAATGGTTCAGAATGAGGTTGCCCACAAACATCCTAGACAAGTTTTATATGAAAGCTATTAAAATTTATGAAAAAAGTGATCTCTTTGCAGAAATCAATTCCGTCAGGTTCGATTTGATCTGTCTGACTAATGGAGGGGATGTATGAAAATCAGGATTCGTGACTGGTGTCGTCAGGAACTCCACGAGGACTGTAGGAAATGATTCCGAGTTCCCATTGCTTGCGTTTGAACATATTTTGCGAGTTCAACGTATGGATAAAGGAGCCATCTTTTCGCTGGTAGGAGATCAGTCCGCCATCTTCGAGTTCCACCACGAATATCAGTTCCTGCTGATGTGCGGAAGGGTACTGTTTGATTTCAGCTTCTTGCGAATCAACCAGTTCAGCGATGGAGCGGGGAGGTTCGGCCCGGTTGAGTGTAAAACGTCCATTGGTATTTGGAATCTGCTCCCATTGGAAGCGTTTCAGCAGGTCTTCGATTTTCATTCTGATTATTAGACTGGGTTCAGTTTTACTGTAGCGTCTTCCAGGCCATCTGGATCTGGTCGAACAGATGGAGAGACGCTTTGGTTAAATGTGATTCGCTCCAGCAGCTGGCTGGAGAGTTAATTCAGTACAGGAATCTAATGAATCCGGGGAATCACGAGTCTAAAGAATTGTGGCGGAAATTAAAAGGGGGCAGGAAATGCCAGAGGGCCAGCAGAATTGACTGTCTACAAAAAAAAATGATGTTTCTCAAAAAGAGAGACACCATTTTTAAATAATCTCGATTGTTCGCTCAAATGATCAGATATTCAGACTTCTGAACTTCGATAACAGGCTTCAAAGTTAAATCGCTTTGTGAAGTCCGTCCGAGGGAAGAATTTCCCTCGGACTTGACGTTCACGATTTTTGAAGCTGCCCTTCGGACCTGACAGGCCAATCCCGTAGTGCCGGGATTACAGAAATCCTCAAATCTGACTAGTTGCAGCAAGACTTGGGAGATGGAGCACAGCAAGTTGGTTTTGGAGCTGGAGCACAGCAGGTAGGAGCTGGTGCACAGCAGTTATTCTTAACTTTGCAGCACTTAACCTTTACTTTGCAGCAACGGTCTTTGCAACGATTGAACATTTTACCGCAACGATCTTTGCATCCTCGCAGGAAGTTTCCTTTGAAGAGCTTACGATGACCGCAGCAGGAATCAGCAGTGTTGCAGCAAGACTGAGGAGCTGGAGCACAGCAGGTCTTAGGAGCTGGAGCACAGCAGGTCTTAGGAGCTGGAGCACAGCAAGTTTTAGGAGCTGGAGCACAGCACTTAGGGGCTGGAGCACAGCAGGTTTTAGGAGCTGGGGCACAGCATGTTGGTTTAGGGGCAGGAGCACAGCATCCTTTACCCAGGAAGCCAGCAGCTTCAGCATTAACACCAGCACAACAAACAACCGCTAAAGCGGCAACATAACTTAACAGTTTCATTTAGGCAATCTCCAAGGATTCGCTTCGTGGACGGTAGTGAGGTACTCATTCGCGGTTGATTCAGATGAGGTTTTCTGATCAACCTGAGAGTCCATAGCCTCACGTAATTAAAAAGGTAAACCTGATTATTTTTTCGGCCAGATTTCTCAGCGAGTCCTTGAAGAAACATGAAATTGTCCGTTCCGCACTCAAAGTGGGTCCTGAAGAATCGCTTGTATCGATTATGACGGCCATGGTTTAAGTGTCATTGAGAAGGGAGCGCGGGTTTCATTTGAGTATTCACCCGAAAAGGGGGTTTTATGTATAGAGGGTCTGTCGGGCCAGGGAATCTCCTGGACTGTGTGTCCTGATTTCTGGAAAAAATACTTGAGCCTGCGAATCCGGAGGCTGTCTATCAGTTGTAATCAAAGCGGCGATGTATACGATTGTGTTACAGACTGGCGGTTTGCGATCAACTGCGACAGTTGACCTGGCTTTATGTTCAATGTGGTGGGAGCTATATGAGAAAAGTGTTTGTTCTAGAGGAGCGGGCACGTATTGTATCTGAGCTTCAATGGCAGTTTGAAGGTGAAGTTGACTGGCAGATCCGCGGGTTCTCTGCTGAGCTTGATTTGTTTCAGCATGTACTGCGAGAGAATTCAGATGAGTTTCTGGTCATTCTTGATTTGAATGCTGGCAAGCAGGTCTGTCTGCAGTTTTTACAGAGATTCATGAGATCTCGAGGTTCATTTCCGGTGATTGTATTCTCGGAGGATCCAAAGTTAAATCTCGAATGGGCTTTGAGGGAACTGGGAGTCTTTCATTTGCAACTGGGAAGCCTGGAACCGGAGCGGATCGCGAAAATCTGTCGCTGGCATTTTGATCTGCAGACGCCGGAACAGTCATCCCATTTGCAGATGGATCAGTGATCCGGATAAAAACCTGAGAGCGACCGAATATCGTGGCGTTTCGCGTAGTCTGAGCAGAGACCGGCCGTCTGTCGAAGCGTTCCTTACACCTGATTTAACAGATTTTGATTAGATACTTTGAAAGCAGAATAAGCTGATGGCGAATGCTGAGCTGAACGACACAAATCTTAAGGACTGTCTCTCTTCCATTGCAGATCCTGTGTTTGAAAAGACACTCTCTGCATCCGGTTTTATAAAATCAGTCACCGTAGCCGATTCGTCGCGGGTTTCGGTTGAAATTGAGCTGCCGGTCCCTTCGTATCCGAAGGAATCTGAACTGTCGGAGTTAATTCAAGCGACGATACAGCAGAAATTTCCCGAATGTCAGGATATCAGCGTCAACTACAGTATTAATATTCGCGGCAAGCAGTCCGGGGGACGAATCGGGCTGAATGTCAAAAATATTATCGCTGTGGGAGCCGGCAAAGGTGGTGTGGGCAAGAGTACCGTCGCGGCCTGTCTGGCTTATGCTTTGCAAAAGCTGGGAGCCCGAGTGGGACTTGTTGATGCTGACGTGTACGGTCCCAGTATTCCCCACCTGGTGGGGACCAGAGAAAAGCCAGTGGCTCAGGAATTCCAGAATAAAGACGGACAGGCAGTCACCCGCATCGTACCCGTCGAAGCCGGGGGGCTCAAAGTAATGTCGATGGCTTTCTTTGTCGAACCGGATCAGGCTGTCATCTGGCGCGGGCCGATGTTGCATAAAGCAATAACACAGTTCCTGCAGGATACCGAGTGGGGTGAACTGGATTATCTGATTATTGACATGCCGCCGGGAACGGGAGATGTTTCCCTGACACTCTCCCAGCTGATTGATCTGGCAGGTGCCGTTGTGGTCTGTTCTCCTCAGCAGGTTGCCTTACTGGATGCGGTGAAAGCCGTCCAGATGTTTCGGCAGGTCAAGATTCCCGTACTGGGCATTGTCGAAAATATGTCAGGGGATATTTTTGGACGCGGGGGAGCACAGGAAAAGGGAAAAGAACTGCAGATTCCCTGTTTAGGCGAAATTCCCATGAATGCAGAGATTCGCGAAAAATCCGATTCGGGTAATATCTCAGAATTGCTGACCGAAGGGCTCGAATCTCAACAGTATCTCATGAAAGTTGCTGAAAATACTGCCATTGAAATTGCCCGCACTCTGATTGAAAAACCTTCACGGCCTCCTTTAGAAATATTATAATAAAGCCTGAGACTGAAAAATCTGTTCGGCCTCACTAATCTGATTTTCTGATATGAATACTGAAACTGATATGTCCTCGAAACAGAACTCAACAACAGCAGACACAACTCAGACTATGATTACCATTAACGAACTGATAGAGGAGTTTGAATTTCTTCACGACTGGGAAGAACGTTGTGACTTTCTGATCGACCTGGGATTCGAACTGCCTGACATGCCCGAGTCTGATAAGACCGAAGCAAATCGGGTGCACGGGTGTCAGAGTATGGTCTGGCTGACAACCGAATTGAAAAATAGAGAAGGTGAGAATGTACTACATATCAATGCAGACAGTGATGCGTTGATTGTGAAAGGGCTGATTGCGGTCCTGCTGGCAATTTATAATGATAAAACGCCAAAAGAGATCTTGAAGACAGACGTCAGGCAGTATTTCTCGCAGTTGCAACTGGATAAGTATTTGAGTTCTCAACGCAAAAATGGACTGTTCGGAATGGTGGAACGTGTCCAGAGAGAAGCGAGACATGTTGCTGAAGGAATCTGATCCGAGGTCGCAGACTTCATTAGAATCAGGGCTTGCTCTTCTCGCCGTCCGCCGGGAGTTTGAGGTTTTCGAAGTGAAATTTGATCGGCGCAGCGGTGATCAAAGTAGGGGCAAGATAAGTGAACTGCAATCTGTTCTCTTGCAGGGGCAGTTCTTTAAATTGATACGAGACCCCGATTTTCCCTGCACTTTCCAGAGTCGTATGGGAAGCACCGTTTAGCCAGAACTTCTGACCAGCCGAATTTTCCAGGTACGCCCGGTTGTGGTAAATCCAGGTTCGGTGAGATTCAAACGCCGGGCCGCCGTAATCGTAACTCAAGGCAATTCTCACATTCAAAGACTGACTGCTGGGAAGTTTTGCCTGCTCGACATTGACGAGTTCAACGGAAACATTTCCCCTTCGTCGGACGGCACCTTCTGACTGATCCAGGTTATCGAACGTAATCGGTAGAGTTTCTGCTGCCAGTTCCATCTGTAATGTTCCCTGGATATCGAACATCGATTTCTGCTGATTGTGGTTGAGAATCCAGGTAGTCGTAAAATTGACGTTCTTTCCTCCTTCTCCCAGGGGGAGTTCCAGTTTTGCCTGGGGAGTGAATGCAGACAGTTTATTGGATTGACTGGTGCTGCAATGAATGTCACTGGCTGCATAGCTGAGGAACAGGGGACGCAGGCGGGGTTCTACTTCGACATGAAATTTGACAGCCAGCAGATCTTTGTCCGGGCTTCCTCGCAAGGGGCGGCTTTTGAGATCCAGAACGGTAATCCGGAATGGGCCGTCGTAATGGACACCAGGCGCTTTGCTGGAGTGGGATGTATCGCTGTCAGCCTTCTGCAGGAACTGCAGTGAGTCGTTGGAGCCATTAATCTGATAGCGGAGAGGCAGAATCTGTTTTAACTCATCAATGGACTGCCAGAAGGGAGACTTCTCAAATTTGATCTGAATATTTCTGTTCAGAATGTCATCAGATAAACTCTGCAGATCAAGCTGATTCCCGGACTGCCTGGAAATTTGCTGCAGGACTGTTTTGAGAGTGTAGCTGCCTTTCAGGGTAATCCGAGAGGCCTGCAGAGAATCTCGAGCTGCCTGTTTTTCAATCTGAAGTTTCACACGCTGAATTGCTTCCCGTACCGATGCTGTTGTCGCAAGTTCGGGGGGAGGGAGCAGCGAGAGGACCGGTTTTCCCAGTCCAATCAGTTTACTTTCCGCCTGCTCTCTTACCTGTCGCTGGTTGTCGTCGAGTTGCGTGATCAGCGTTGCCACCTGCTGTTTCAGGTCTTCCTGTTTCTGCACTGTATTCGGATCAGCTGCAGTTGCCTGCACGTTCCCAATTGTCAGAGTCAGTATCGTATTTGCTGCGAGAAGTAACAGTCGTGACACAATAGGATCCTGTTCAGATTCAGTATGACTTGATGGTATAAAACGGCTCGCATTTATATTGTAGCTGTTCTACATAATACGAAAACACCCTGGTGTTTCGCTGCATCAATTATTCTATTGATTATAACCGTTATATTTCCTGTTACCTGACGTCTGGATCAGACCCTGTTTCTGAAATCGACAGCCGAGCACTGAATTGGCGGTTAGACTGTCTATAGAGATAAACTTCTCACCAAACCAGAGATTCCCCCCATACAATTGGAGGTCGACCTGATGCTGACCTGCCTGCGCCTGATGTTACTCTCCCTGCTGGGGGCCAGTCTGTTCTGGCTGTCGACAGAGATTGCTTGCGCAAAACCACCATCACTGATCGAGATGAAAACCGAAGAAACGGTCTTCGTGGGGAAATCGATCGCGCACAACGCTGATGTCAGCTGGATGATGGATCAGTCGGGGATGCTGTCGGAGGTCGCATTGAAGAAGGTCACATCTTTTCGAAGGGTGGCCTCTGAATTTCAGAAGCTGCCTTTGAACAAAATGAAGATGCAGCTTCAGAATGAATTCGGTCCGTTGTACGAAATTATCTCGACTCGACACTACGTGATCTGCGCACCCCGCGGGAAAGCCAAGGCCTATGGCGGTGTTTTCGAAGATCTGTATGAATCGTTCTCCCACTATTTTGCCTTGCGTGGCTATCAGGTCAAAGCCCCGGAATTTCTGATGGTGGCAGTGATCTTCCCCGACCAGTCACAGTTCTTCGATTATTGTAAAAAAGATGGTGTTCGAGCCGGCCAGGGGTTATTGGGGTACTATCACCCACATACCAATCGAACTGCTCTATTTGATCAGGCAACTGCCACCGCGCAAGAAGATTCTGATCAGAATGAAACACAACTGGTCTATTCGCGTGTTTCCGCCGAAGGTAAGGACATGGCTGAAGCGTTGCGGGATACCATGATTCACGAAGCAACACATCAGGTTGCCTTCAATACGGGGCTGCATACTCGGATTGGTGAGAATCCCCGCTGGGTAGTTGAGGGACTGGCGACCACTTTCGAATCAGACGAACTACGGTCTCATACGGGAGGCAGCACTAATTCTCTCTCCCGGATTAATCGAAATCGATTAATCTGGTTTGTGAACTATTCTCGGACCCGCCGGGAGAAAGCGTCTTTACGAAACTTCATCCGCAGTGATGCACTGTTTCGTTCTTCCACTCTGGATGCTTATGCAGAAGCCTGGGCACTCACGTTTTTTCTGGTGGAGACTCAGCCCGCCCGATATTCCCGCTATTTGCAATCGATCTCAGAGCGCGATCCTCTGCAGGAATACTCGGCCGATGCTCGAGAGGATGATTTCAAGAAGGCCTTCAAAACCAATATACGGACTCTTGAAGTGGATTATCTGAAATTCGTGGATCAACTGACCGCGGAACTGGTTCAGCAGAATTAAGCTGCCCGTGTTGCGGCTTCCTCTTCCATGGCGGCGACGACCAGCGTGCCTCGGGTAATGACTGACAGTTCATCCGGAACCAGTTTCACTTCATTTTGATTGAAGTGGATTTTATGATTCACCAGATTCTGGCTGAGCAGTTCATTGAAGCCAGCTGTCTGTGCGAGGTCCCCCAGGCAGACGACTGGTAACCGTTCCAGCGTGGCAATGTAGGATTGAATTGCTTCCAGCTGAGACGCGAACTCCTCCAGCAGGCTGTCCAGCAGTGATTCGTACCATGAAGTGACCACCGAGTGATGAGACAGATAAGGACTCAGGCTGATTTGCGGACTGAGACGTTTCTGTTTTGCCTGTTTTGAGTCAGGTAGCTGATTTCCTGCACCATCAGTCTTGAATAATTTCCAGGCGTGGGCCAGTTGTTCGTCCATCCACTCACATCCAAATGGGACCGAATGTCGCGCGACGACCCGGCTCTGGTGAACAAGTCCTATTTCGGAATGCGAATGTCCCAGGTAGACTACATAGCCGGAAAAGCGAGCTGCTGCAGGCAGGGCTGACAGACCCGCTGCCAGTGTGATCGTGGTGGCAAAAGGAGTGAATCCCTGTAAAGAGATCAGTTGTGCCGTCAGCCTGTTCAGCGGAGAGTGAGGGTCATTGCCGGGAGCAATAAAGGCACAATATTCCCCACTGGTTCTGGCTTTGGGGAGAACGGATTGAATTAAAGTGGAAAGCAACTGGCGGTGAACCGGATCGTTCAATCCGAGCTCCCCATTCGCAAACAGGGGATAAAGGGGTACGTTTGAAAAACGTGAAATCTGAGCGGCATTTTCGCCAGGGATGATCAGTGTTTCTTCGGAATTGAGAAACGGGACACCAAGCCTGTGGAGCATTGCCCTGTTTTCACTGTTATCTTCCAGGATCGTATAGAATGCCTCAATGGAACGTCGCGTCAGTTTATGACTCGCATCGTTCTGTAATGTTCGGAGACAGGTTGAATCAATCTGCAATGCGCTGCTCATTTAGGTAATACTCCCTGCATTGCCTGCAGCACACGATCGAGGATGGTGTAATGCCCCTTCTTCTCTGACTGGCCGGTATGTCCCAGACGTGTTGAATCGGTAGGGGGCTGCTTTTCTTTACCCGACTTTGAGGAGTCCCTGTGTGAACGGTCAAAGCGGAAAGCTGGTGGCTTCAGATTCTTTAGAGGTGGCTTCTCAGGAGCCGCGACTGTTCCCGTACTCGAAAATTCTGTTTGATTCAGAGTTCCTGCATCACGGTTGGCCCTCTGGTTAAAGTGAGGCCCTTTCAACGTTGGTTCTGTTTTATCGATTCGTTGTGAACGTGACTGATGACGTCCATAAATGAATGCCTGAGTTGGTATTTGAGGTGTTTCATCAATTACGGGAATCTGATTTTCGAGAATCTGTTCCAGCAGTGATTTTTCCGGAAGCGGTGGCAGCTTCTCCCACTGAGTAATGATGGCGCCGTTTTGATTACGACGGGACTGTTCCAGAGGAGTGCTAACCTGCTGCTGGCGAGGTTTTCTGTGCAGATACTTCCAGAGTAGAAATGCGATTCCAGCCAGCAGAATATAAGCGGTTCCCGGCGGCCAGAATGCTGATTCCGCAGGCTCGTCTGTCTCAGCTAGCTTAGACAGTTCGTCGTCGAAGTGGCTGTCCTTTGATTCCACTGGAGGTGCTGGAGCCGCTTGCAGATCCAGGTCTGGCACTGATGAAGAAGAGGATGAGTCAGCCAGAAGTTGTGTCTGCTCATCAGTTTTGTCATTCAGCATACTTGTATTATCCACCTCAGCTTGATGATTCACCGGATTGGGAACCTCAGTTAAACTGGCGGCTGTCTGTTGCAGCAGCGGTCCACGCAGCAGCGGCGGATTCGTTTCTGTTTTCAGGGAAGCATCTTCAGGGTTTGGTAAAGTTGCCTCCGGATGAGTTACTTTCTGTAATTCAGGAGTATCTTCTTCAAGCGGAGAAGCTGCTTTCCCCACTGTTCCCGCTGTGGAAGTTTCCTGGAATGGATTGGCACGCGAACTTTGTGTTGAAGCCAATCGACGTGGTACCGGCAGGGAGTGTGGAATCATCGACAGGTTCAGGACCTGCGGAGAATTTAAGACGATCACCGTTCCCGAGTCGAATCTGGAAGTCAGTTTTCTCGATTTGAAATCAGAATTACCACGACTGCGATAGGGGGGAATGATTTTTATTGACTCTGCCAGTTGTGCATATTGCTCGAGTGGCTGACGCAGGCATTTCAGGATTCCTGCCAGATCTGCGATTTCCGGGCGCACCCCAAATACAACAGGTCGATCCTGAAGGTTGAGGATTGCGATCTGAACCAACTCGGAGTTTTGCTGCTGTTGGAGTTGTGCAGTCTGGGCTGGTGTGCTGAATGAGACATTCATTACATTGGATGATGATTTCAGGGCAATCAGAACATCACCATGCATGAGTGGAAAATCGACATCAGGATTGAAAAACAGATCCTGACTGCTGCGACCACCACGAATAACGCGGATCACGCCGGAAGAATCTGAGGTCAGCCCGCCTGCTCCGGAGACAACATGATTGAGTTGCAATTCCTGATTTGACAGTTCGTAGGCGGCGCATCGATTGAATTCGCCCAGCAGCCCGACAACAGCGGTTTGCCTGACATGTTCCTGCGGTAAGCCGATTTCACGGACGACCGTCTGCGCACGGGCATTCTGAAATGTTCCTGTGAACAGGAGCACGATCAGCAACCTGATACCAGTCTGGCGCCAGCAGTCCATCCGGCCTTCCTTACAACTATGAAATAGAAAAGAGTTAATGTGAGTGGAGAAGAGGAAACCGTATAATCCTTAAAATCGGCAGATTCTAACATTCAACATGATTCAAACTGTCGGTTTTTTGGAAAAAGGAATGATTCAATGCGGGTGAATTAAATATTGGTAAGTGTTTATCTCAAGATCACTTGAGTAAGTTTGCGTCTGAAAGGAGGGACTCGTTGCGATCTCGAAATGCCATTGAATTCGAGTGTAGTATTGATTCCAAGTGAATTACGATGTTGCTAGACTGTGTCCAGTTTTACTGTAGCGTCTCCAGGGCTATTTTGGCCCGAGTATATTAGATTGAGAGACGCTATGATTAAATGTGATGTGCTCCAGGATAAGCAGGCATGTGCCTGCTGAGTTTGTAGTCCCTGCGCAGGGTTCCGTGCCTCGTGCTCCAGGTAACCCCGTTCTGGTCAGAGTTGTCTATCTGAAGAAGCAGGAAATTTCGTGAACGTAACCAGTTTGACTGTCGAGAATTATCTGAAGGCTATTTTGCAGATCAGCCTGCAGTCAGGTTCAGAATGGATCAGCACAGGGGAATTAGCCAGATATATGAATGTGGCTCCCGGCACAGTCACCAGTATGTTGAAAACCCTGAAACAGTCGAAACTTGTAGAGTATCGCCCGTATGAAGGAGCCAGTCTGACCGATGCCGGAAAGCAGTCTGCCATTCGCGTTTTACGAAGGCATCGCCTGATTGAATTGTTCCTGTTTCAGACATTGAAACTCACCTGGGATCAGATCCACGCAGAAGCAGAAAATATGGAACATGCGGTGAGCGATTTCCTGGTGGACCATATAGATGAGTACCTGGGATTTCCTGAGACAGATCCGCACGGCGATCCGATTCCTTCGATCGATGGACAGATGCGGCGGGCTTATCCCAACCTGACGACTCTCGCTGCCTGTCCAACCGGAGTCAAACTGCGGATCGTCCAGGTCACCGATCAGGAACCGGAATTTTTACGGTTCCTTTCCCGCACCGGTCTGGAGATTGGTTCAGTGGGCAGGGTTACAGAAAAAAATATCGAAGCAGGAATTGTCATCTCGGAATGGAGTGGCCAGCAGATCTCCATGGGCATCCATGTCGCAGAGAACATGAAAGTGGTTCCGATCCCCGATACTTAGTATCTCCGAACAAAGATACTGTCATTGAAACTGTGTGAATTGCGTCTTACCAGATTGTGTTGAAGAAAGAGAAGAAATTGAGTCATCTTACCTATGAAAATCCGCTGATCAGTCGATATGCCTCTCAGGAAATGAGCCAGATCTGGTCGGCACAGAAGAAACATTCCACCTGGCGTCGATTGTGGGTGGCCCTGGCAGAATCGCAACATGAAATGGGATTACCTGTCACAGCCGCTCAAGTGGAATCATTAAGATCAGCCGTCGATGACATTGATTTTGAACTGGCTGCGAAAGCTGAAAAAGATCTACGACATGACGTGATGGCACACGTGCATACATACGGTGAGCGATGCCCTGATGCCAAAGCGATTATCCATCTGGGGGCGACCAGCTGTTTTGTGACTGATAACAGTGAACTGGTGATGATACGCGAGAGTCTGGAACGTGTACGAACGAGACTGGTTTCCGTAATCGATCATCTGGCGAAATTTGCGAATGAGTATCGCGATTTACCCTGTCTGGGATTCACACACCTTCAGCCAGCCCAACCGACGACAGTCGGAAAACGGGCCACTCTCTGGTGTTACGATCTGATCCTGGATCTCGAAGAAATTGAATACCGTCTGGAAAAACTTCGGTTCCGCGGTGTCAAAGGAACGACAGGCACGCAGGCGACCTTTCTGCAACTGTTTCAAGGTGATCATGCGAAAGTGGATGAACTGGATCGACGTGTGACTGAGAAGTTGGGGTTCGCTGATCGTTACGCGGTCACCGGGCAGACTTATTCGCGCAAGGTAGATGCACAGGTTTTGTCTGCATTGAGCGGCATTGGTCAGTCTGCTCATAAAGCAGGGAATGATATTCGCATATTACAAAGTCGTAAGGAACTGGAAGAGCCGTTCGAAAAGAATCAGATTGGTTCTTCTGCGATGGCTTACAAACGTAATCCGATGCGATCTGAGCGAATGTGTTCCCTGGCCCGGTTTGCGATCAGCCTGACTGCGAATGCAGAAGATACTGCCGCGACTCAATGGATGGAACGGACACTGGATGACAGTGCCAACCGTCGTTTGTCATTGCCGCAGTCATTCCTGGCAATCGATGCAGTCCTGATTCTGTATCGTAATATCGTGGACGGCATGGTCGTTTACCCGAAGGTCATTGAGAAACATTTGAATGAAGAGTTGCCCTTCATGGCGACCGAAGAGTTTCTGATGGCGGGAGTGGAAGCAGGCGGCGATCGTCAGGAACTGCATGAACTGATTCGCGTTCACAGTCAGGCAGCAGGAGCAGAAGTCAAAGTCCATGGCGGGAAGAATGATCTGATCGAACGCCTGCAGCAAGATCCCGCGTTCAAGGATTGCGATCTAACGAGTGCCCTCGATGCCCGCAAGTACATCGGTCGCGCACCCGAACAGGTAGATGCCTTTATTACCGAAATCATTGAGCCTGTCAGGCAGAAGTACCAGGCAGATCTGCAGCAGTCTGTTGAAGATCTGAAAGTGTAACTGTCTACGTCGCTTTAACTTTAAGAGACACCAGAAAAGAAAACGCCCCGATGAAAGTCATCGGGGCGTTTCTCAGGGACTTCTAGTGCCATGCTACGTCAGTATTTGATCGACGATGTGTGCTTCCTCGACACCCGTGAGTCTGGTATCCAGACCCTGAAATTCAAAACTGAATTGCCGGTGGTTGATTCCCAGTAAATGCAGCATTGTCGCATGCAGATCACGTACGTGTACAATGTTCTCTACTGAATTATAGCCCAGCTCATCTGTTTCACCATAGGTAATTCCTCCTTTTATTCCTCCTCCCGCCATCCACATGGAAAAACCCTTAATATGATGGTCTCGGCCAGCCCCTCCTTTGCCCTGAAACATGGGGGTTCTGCCGAATTCGCCTCCCCAGATCACGAGCGTTTCATCCAGCATTCCTCGTTGCTTGAGATCATTGATTAACGCCCAGGTCGGTTTATCAGTTAAGCCACAACAGGTATTCATGTAACGAACCAGGTCTCCATGATGGTCCCAGCCACGATGATACAGGTGAATGAATCGGGAGCCCCGCTCCGCCAGACGCCTTGCCAGCAGGCAGTTATTTGCATAGCTGCCCGCACCGGGTTCGGCACCGTACATTTCCAGTGTCTGCCTGGTTTCGCCGGACAGGTCCATCAGTTCGGGGACCGAGGTCTGCATCTTGAAGGCCATTTCATAAGCAGCGATTCGCGTCTCGATTTCCGGATTCGTGACACGTGTATTGCGATAGCGGTCCAGCTTCTGGACGGTTTCAATTAATTGTTTCTGTTGGGAATCGCTGATGCCTGCCGGGTTTTTGAGATAATTTACCGGATCGCCGGTTGAGTTGAACTGCACTCCCTGATAGCGCGTGGGGAGGAAGCCTGTCCCCCACTGTCGCGATGCGATCGGTTGAGGGTTTCGTCCGCCGACACTGGTGAGCACGACGAAGCCAGGCAGTTCTTCTGTTTCGCTTCCCAGGCCGTATGTGATCCAGGAACCCATTGAGGGGCGGCCGCTGATCACGGTTCCTGTATTCATAAAGGTATGGGCCGGGTCATGGTTAATCTGCTCGGTGACCATTGAACGGATAATGCAGATGTCATCCGCAATTTTTGCAGTCCAGGGCAGGAAATCACTGATCTCCTGGCCGTTGCGTCCATACTTACGAAATCTGGTTAACGGACCCTGACATTTGAGTTCTTTCCCCTGCAACTGTGCGATAGGCTGTCCTTTGGTAAAACTTTCAGGAAACGGTTTCCCATCCATCTCCGCCAGTTTGGGTTTATAGTCGAACGTTTCCAGATGCGTGGGGCCGCCGGCCATACAGAGAAAGATAACCCGCTTTGCTTTCGGTGCGATATGGGGGAGCCCCGGGAGCCCCCCCATTGCAGTTGTTTTTTTCGCTGCGGCCAGTTGCTCACCGTTCAGCAGGCTGCCCAGCGCAGCCGCACCCAGGCCGACGCCGGTATTATTCAGGAAGGTACGACGATTCAAACCGGTTTGAAATTGATTCCAGTTCCGCATATTCTCAGTTCCTCGTCACTACTTCATTCAGATTTAACAGGGCTCGCGCGACTTCAGTCCAGGCTGCCAGTTCAATCAGGTCCAGTTTTGAGTTCGTCTTCGCCAGACCCGTATGAGACAGTGCATCAGCCGCCTGGGGTTTCTGGGAAAATGCAGTCCGATTGGAATCCAATAATGTCAGCAGTACCTCCGACTCCATTTTCTCTGGCTGGCGAGAAGTTGCTATTGAGAACGCATATTCAATTTTTGCAGAATCTGATTTTCCGCCATTCCGAAGAACGTCTTCAGCGAATTTTCGAGATGCTTCTACGAAAGTCGGGTCATTCAATAGTGCCATTGCCGCAATCGGTGTGTTGGAGCGAGGACGTTGAGCCGTACACTCCTCACGGCTGGGAGCATCAAATGCTTTCAGCATCGGATGCAGGAATTGACGCTGCCAATGCACATACAGTCCGCGTCTCCATTGGCTCTCATCAGTATCTGCGACGTATTTACGTTTGGGAAAATTCAGATGACGGTAGTATCCCTCGGGTTGGTATGGTTTCACACTGGGGCCGCCAATCTCTTTAACCAGTAATCCGCTCACGGCGAGTGCATTGTCGCGAATCATTTCGGCAGGCAGGCGAAACCGGGCCTGTCGATTGAGCCAGTGGTTAAAAGGGTCTGCAGTTCGCTGTTCAGTCGATTCAATGGAGGACTGACGATACGCACGACTCATGACGATGAACTTGACCATCTGCTTCATGTCCCACTGGTCATTCAGGAATTTGATCGCCAGCTGATCGAGCAACTCGGGATAATGCGGGGGGCCACCCTGCCCTCCAAAATCATCGAGAACCGGAGCAATACCTCTACCAAAGAACAGATACCAGAAACGGTTCGCCATCACCCGCGCCATCAGAGGACCGTAGCCTTCTTTATCGGAGAGCCAGTTTGCCAGATCCAGTCGGCTCGGTCGGTCCTGGTCGCTTTCCAGCGTTCCCAGAAATTCCGGAATCGCCGGCTGAACGACGGGGCCTGTTTCATCCAGCCAGTTGCCACGGGGCAGAACCCGTATTTCCCTGGGTTTGATGGAAACAGTAATCATCGTTTTTAAGGCGCTGCGATTAATGGCTTCACGTGACTTTTTCAGCTTCTCCAGTTGCTGTTTGAGTTGCTGTTTTTCTTCCTTTTGTTCTGCCGACTTCGATTCGATTTCTATGGCCTTGATCCTCGATTCAAGTTCAGCGAGCTGCTCTTTTTCCTGGTCCGTGTAGAGAAAAATTTCCGGTTCACGGATCGTGGGAATACGATCCGCGCCCCGTTTTAAGTGCTGGTCCTCATCTATATCTGCAAAAAAGGCGACCATCGAATAGAAGTCTTTGATAGTATAGGGATCGTACTTGTGATCGTGGCACTGACAACAGCCCATGGTGGCACCCATGAAAACTCCCGAAAAATTGCGTATCCGGTCGGCGGCGTAGATCGCCAGATATTCCTTGCGCTGGACGCCCCCTTCATGAGAGGTCTGTAATACGCGATTGTAGCCAGTTGCAATTTTCTGCTGCAGGGTGGGTTCCGGTAATAAATCCCCTGCAAGTTGTTCCCTGACGAATTGATCAAAGGGTAAATTTTGATTAAAGGCGTCTATAACATAATCCCGGTAGGGAGAAATGTGGTGGTCCTGGTCTCCGTGATAGCCGACCGTATCGGCAAAACGGACCAGGTCCAGCCAATAGATCGCCATCCGCTCTCCAAAGTGGGGAGAGGCCAGCAGTCGATCCACGAGTTTTTCATACGCTCGGGGATCGGTATCATCGACAAATCGTTTTACGTCGGCTGGTGTAGGGGGCAGTCCTGTCAAATCGAAACTCAGTCGACGGATGAGCGTAATTTTATCTGCTTCTTCAGCCGGTTGAAGGTTTTCTGATTCCAGTCGTGACAGGATAAAGTTGTCGATCCAGTTGACGGGCCAACTCTGATTTTTGACAGTCGGAGTTTTCACCGGTTGTGGCTTGATATAAGACCAGTGTTGAGACCAGGGGGCACCCTCTGAAATCCATTGTCTGATCAGATCGATCTCAGCTGGCTTCAACTTTTTCCCGGAATCAACCGGGGGCATGACCAGATCGGGATCCTTGCTGGAAACACGTTCAAACAGCACACTTTGACTCGGTTGACCAGGGTGAATCAGCGCTGCTGCGTCTGTTGTTTTCAGTCCCTGTACAATGTCAAGCCGCAGGTCTGCTTCGCGATGTGTGGCATCTGGGCCGTGACAGTGAAAACAGTTTCGGGAGAGAATCGGTCTGATATCACGGTTAAAATCGACTTTCCCGGCAACCACATCGACTGGGATAACCAGGCATAAAAAGGTAAAGCAGCAGATTTTCAGAATTATCCAAGGCATGTTAAGTCGCCCTCAGTTGAGGACACGTGAGAAGCGCCGGGAGGAGTGGATCTCTGCCCGGATTTCCTGGCACATCAAACGCGTTGAAAACTGTTTGGTGATACCGGTCCGTAACGCCTGGTGTTAACGGTAGCTGAACATCCAAAGTTCAGCAGGTAGGATCATTCATGCTGGCTGATATTCGTTTCAGCACCAGCAGTCTCTAATAAAATCATATCAGGCGTATAGAGCAGTTGCAAGAACCCCCGATCCGGGCAGAACCTGAAATTGGTGCTATACAAACTTGACAATACGGGCTTATCTTACGAACTTCAAAGGCAGGAATGTGTCACACTTATCGTGAAATGTGATGTTCGTCCCACTCCAGCTTCAGGTAATCAGAATGCAAGCCCCGACATATCAGGATATTCAGGATGCACTGCCGCGTGTTCACAGCATTTTGCCCCCGACTCCGCTGATTGAATGGCCCGGTTTGAGCCGACTGACTGGGGCGAAGCTGTTTCTGAAGCATGAGAATCACCAGCCCGTGGGCGCATTCAAAGTGCGTGGCGGTATCAACCTGGTGAGTTCGCTTACTGAAGCAGAACGGCAAGCGGGAATCATGGGATGCTCAACAGGCAACCATGGACAGTCGCTGGCATTTGCCGCACGGAAGTATGGAGTGAAGTGTACGATCGTAGTTCCCCGAAATAATAATCCGGATAAAGTCGAAGCGATTCGCATGCTGGGGGCCGAGATCATTGAAGCGGGGGAAGATTTCAATGAAGCCAAGCAGTTTCTCGAAGAGCAACTGGTAGATGGCAAACGGCGCTATGTCCATTCTGCCAATGAACCGCAGCTGATCGCCGGCGTGGGTACCCAGGGAATCGAAATATTCGATGTGCTTCCCAATCCGGATGTAATTCTGGTCCCCGTAGGCATGGGGAGCGGCGTCTGTGGAACGGGAATTGTTGCCAGGTACATGCGTCCTCAGACAGAAGTGATCGGAGTACAGGCAGAAAATGCGCCCGCGAATCAACTCTCCTGGAAAGCGGGAACCGCACAGACGACACCGACCGCAGCAACCTGGGCAGAAGGTGTTGCGACTCGAGCTGGTGCCGAATTGACACAGCAAATCATGCGGTCTGTATTAGATGATTTTCTTCTCGTCAGCGAAGATGACATGCGAATTGCCGCCTACCATATTCTCAAACAGACCCATAATCTGGCAGAAGGCGCTGGTGCGGCCGCACTGGCGGCGGTCTTGAAGCATCCCGCCCGGTTTGCAGGTAAGAAAGTGGTCGCTGTGCTCAGTGGTGGTAATTTGAATCTGGCTGAATTACCCGCAATCTTACGAATCGGCTCTGAACAGGCTTCTTTATAGAGTGCCTCGCATTCAACGATAGCGACTCCCTGTTTTTGTAGATTCGATTTAACATCTTCGCTCCATATGCCCAGGGACACGCGACAGAAAAAACGGGCCACTGTCTGGAATCGTTATAATCAGCACCCGGAAAAAGTAAAGCTCATTTATTTAGTCGTGCGCCCTGTATTGAAATCTGCGTTGGATTGGAATTCCCTCCCGGTAATTGTTACCGTAAATGGCGAACTGAAACGTACGGTTTTCAGTTCTGTGTTTGATCCTGCAAGACAAATCGGTTGAGGGAAATATGAGATTTCAAGATCGTGTCGTGATTGTCACCGGCGGCAGCAAAGGCATCGGTGAAGGCTGCTCGCGCGTATTTTGTGCAGAGGGAGGCCAGGTGGCAATCCTGGCACGGGGCCTGCATGCCGGACAGGCTCTGGCCCGTGAACTCAATGAAACAGGTCCGGGCAAAGCCATGTTCGTACAATGCGATGTTGGTGAGCACGAACAGATTCGCTCTGCAATTGACCTGGTAGTAGAACAGTTCGGCAGACTGGACTGCATCATCAATAATGCCGGCGTGCATCCCCCCGCAATGTCTCTGGAAGAAACCAGTATTGAGGAAATGGAACAGTTGATGCGAGTCAACTTTCTGAGTACGTTTGCCGGCGCCAAATATGCCCTGCCTCATCTGCGAAAAACCAAAGGGACGATCATAAACATGTCGTCGATGACAGCCGTTCTGGGACAGCATCATTCCACTGCTTACTGTTCGACCAAAGGGGCGCAGGTCAGTTTTACCAAGTCTCTGGCAATTGAACTCGGAGAAGCCGGAGTGCGGGTGAATGCGATCCTGCCGAGCAATATCGATACTCCACTCATGCGTGACTGGGCAGCAACATTACCGGATGCTGAAAATGCACTGAAGAACGTTGCTGATCTGCAGGTCTTCAAACGCATGGGCACGATTGAAGAAATGGGAAAACTGGCGCTGTTTCTCGCCACTGAAGATTCCAGTTTTCTGACTGGTCAGGCTATTGAAGCGGAAGGAGGCGCCAGCCTCGATTATTGAGACTGCTGGCTGATTTCTGCTGAAGCATTTTAAATTTGTATTTCAATCAAAGATAATTATAAACGGGAGAATGTTATGACAGGTTTGCATAAGGCGTTTCGGATTCTGGTAATCACAGTTTTTCTGGGAACCGCTTATCACACCTATGGGAATCTGGTTGAGGAATACAAGAATGGTCTGATCTGGAAAGAGCCTGAGGTCGTACAGACGCCTCCTCATCAGCCCCCTTCCGATGCCATTGTCCTGTTTGATGGAAAAAATCTCGACAAGTGGAAAGACGGTGATCAGTGGAAAATCAAAGACGGGTATGCGATTACCGCCGGTAAAAGTATTGAAACCAAACAGTCATTCGGAGACTGCCAGCTGCATATCGAATGGGCGACTCCCAAAAAGATCGAAGGAAAAGGCCAGGGACGTGGCAACAGTGGCGTCTTTCTGATGGGCAAGTATGAAGTTCAGATTCTGGACTCTTACGAAAACAAAACGTACTTCGACGGCCAGGCCGGATCCATCTACAAGCAGTATCCCCCCCTGGTGAATGCCTGCCGTAAACCGGGTGAATGGCAGACTTATGATATTATTTTTACCGCACCTCGCTTTAACGAATACGATCAGCTGGTCAAACCTGCCTACATCACCGTGATTCAAAATGGGGTGGTCGTTCAGAACCATACCGAATTGCAGGGAGCGACATTTTATCATCAGCCACCGTTCTATACGGCCCATGAAGAAAAGCTGCCGATTCAACTTCAGTTCCATAAAAACGATACTCAGTTTCGAAATATCTGGGTGCGTGAACTTTCTGAAATCCAGCCGATTGGTTGTGTCTGCCCCTGAAAGATTTCAGGATCTGAATTCCTGTCTGGTTTCTGTTTACTGCAATTGAGTAACTGACTTTGAGAGAAGGAGCTGAGACATGGCCGTATTTCTGGGCGTTGATGTGGGAACCAGTGGAACCAAAACCCTGGCGATGCAGGAAGACGGCGCAATTCTGTCTTCCGCCACCGTGGAGTATCCTCTTTACAGCCCGCATCCCGGCTGGTCGGAACAGGATCCTGAAGACTGGTGGCAGGCAACGATTAAGAGTATTCGCAAAGTCTTGAAGTCAGGAAAAATCAAACCAGCGGATGTCAAAGGTATTGGATTGAGCGGGCAGATGCATGGCAGCGTGTTTCTGAATAAGAATCATGAAGTCATTCGTCCCGCTCTACTCTGGAACGATCAGCGGACGGCCGCGGAATGCGTCGAGATCGAACAACGGGCCGGCGGTCGTAAAAAACTGATTGGTATGGTTGCCAATCCCGCATTGACCGGTTTTACGGCTCCCAAAATTCTCTGGTTGCGAAATAATGAACCGAGAAATTTTGCTAAAACCGTTCAGGTCCTCTTACCTAAAGACTACGTTCGCTTTCGCCTGACAGGAGAATTCGCCACGGAAGTCAGTGATGCCTCTGGTACTTTATTGCTGGATGTGAAACAGCGCAAGTGGAGTCGTCCGCTGTTGAGTAAACTGGAACTGGACGAATCATTGTTACCCGAAGTTTATGAGTCGGAGGATGTCAGTGGTCATTTAACTGCAGATTCTGCGCGTCAACTGGGTTTGTCAGCCGGGGTGGCCGTTGTGGGGGGAGGCGGCGATCAGGCAGCGGGAGCAATTGGAAACGGGATTGTGAAAAGAGGTGTGATTTCTGCCACCATGGGCACCAGTGGAGTCGTCTTCGCACACAGTGATGAAGTGCAGATCGATCCGGAGGGGCGCGTACATACCTTCTGCCATGCCGTGCGCGATAAGTGGCATGTGATGGGAGTCGTGCTTTCAGCCGGAGGAAGTTTGCAGTGGTATCGTGATCAACTTTGTGAACTGCAGGTCGCTGCTGCGAAAAAACAGAAAGTGGATCCGTATCAACTGATTACTGCTCAGGCAGCAGAAGCGCCAGCAGGCAGCGAGGGGCTGTTCTTTCTGCCCTATCTGACTGGTGAGCGAACACCGCATGCAGATCCTTATGCACGGGCAGCCTGGATTGGTTTGAGTTTGAGGCATGGGCGTGCTCACCTGAGTCGAGCGGTGATCGAAGGTGCAACTTATGCCATGCGGGATTCTCTGGAAATCATTCAGGAGTTGCAGATTCCTGTGAAAGAAATCCGCCTGTCTGGTGGTGGTGCCCGGAGTCCGTTCTGGCGTCAGGTCCAGGCAGATATTTATGGCCAAAAAGTGGTGACCATCAACGCAGAAGAAGGCCCTGCATACGGAGTTGCATTGCTGGCAGCTGCAGGAACCGGTGCTTATAAAGATGTGGTAGAAGCCTGTTCTGCTACGATTCGAGTTGTGGAAAGTACCAGTGTCAATTCAAAAGACAAAAAAGTCTACAATCAGGCATTTCCCCTCTATCAAAAACTTTACTCTTCTTTAAAGCCTGATTTCCAGCAGATATGTGGCCTGCTGGATTAGAGTTAAGCTCCTCTGCTGCCCCTGCCAAAACGATGGATACAATATTTCACTATAAATGAGAGTCATCTGGGAGTGAAACTATTTTTTTCTGTCAATTGTGTAAGTGGGGGTAAACAGTTAATTTAAATGTGGTAAAAACGCATGTATTATACTGCGTCAGGCGCATTGTATTGATTAATCCAGTGTAACGGGAAAGAGTTCATCGAAGTCTGATTCACGGGATGCCGAAATAAAATCATTATAGGTCCGGTGAATCGGATCAGTTCAAATTTGGATATTGTGGTAGAAAAACAATCCCATAGCCGCTATTCTACTCTGCCTGCCTGAAGACAATTTCATATAAATCGAGTATAATCTTGATCTTCCAGCAGAGTTGAACTGATCAACGATGCTGAAAACGGGCATTCGTTTGCTAGCCGGGCTATGAAGTGTGTTGATAAAAAGCAGGACAGTCTCCCCAGATGACTAAACTCCAGGAAAAGAACAGTGGATCGACTCAAGGCCCTTTTTGTGTATGGTCTGGAATTGGATTCACTAATTTTGTCAAACTGATGAGACTCCGTCCTACGATTCGCTGGTCGGGATTGGGACGGCTCATTTCTTCGGGCATATTGAGTGTGTCCAATTCGTTTTTCAGCATGCTGGAAAATCTGATCTACAGCCGCAAAGTCAAAAAGACGCAACTGGAGCCTCCCGTATTTATTATTGGCCACTGGCGGAGCGGGACAACCTTGCTGCATAATCTGATGTCCAAGGACGATCAGTTTATTTATCCTAATATGGGAGCGATGCTGTTTCCCTCGCATTTTCTGTTGACCGAGCGGGTCCTCAAACATGTGGTCAAACATCTGCTGCCCAAACAGCGGCCCATGGATAACATGCCTGTGACCTGGGATCTGCCCCAGGAAGATGAGACATCTATTCTGCTGCTGCATCTGATGTCACCTTACCTGGCGATCTCTTTCAGCGATCAGCCGGAAGTCTATGACCGTTATTATGAACTGGATCAGCTGACTCCCCGGGAAACGTCGGTCTGGAAAAAGACGTTTCTGTATTTCATGAAGAAGCTGACTTTCAAAGCTGGTGCTAATAAACACGTTCTGTTGAAGTCACCCACGCATACGTTTCGGATACCGTTCCTGCTGGAAATGTTTCCCGATGCGAGGTTTGTTTATATCTATCGGGATCCCTATAAAGTCTACAATTCGACATTGCATCTGCGGAAAACGATGTTTGGCGATAACGGTTTTGCTCCATTGGATATGGAGAAGCTGGAAGAGGACATGTCTAATATTTATCTGAATCACCTGAATGTTTATGAGCGTGATCGCCAGACTGTACCCGAAGGCCAGTTACATGAGGTCCGGTTTGAAGACCTGGAAGAAGATCCGGTTGGTGAACTCAGAAAAGTTTATGAGCGTTTGAATCTCTCGGGCTTCGAAGGTCTTGAACAGAATATGCAGCCGTATTTGAAGGATCAGAAGTCCTATAAGAAAAACAAATACGAAATGGACGCTGCACAGGAGAAGAAAATCTACGAGCGCTGGCAGAAAGCATTCGAGATGTTCGGTTACGACAGACTCCCCTCAGAAGCTCTGGTCCAGAAAGCTCGCGTGGCTTCCTGAACTGGCTGTTCCTTTGAAGCTTCAGTTTTCCTGATCAGAGGACGTTTTTGAATCCTCGTCGACTGACTTCTTTTGATTTTTACGCAGTTCCAACAGCTGTTTTTCCAGAAGTCGCTGTTGATCGTGAACTCGTGAAATAAGATGTGTGGATCGAATGCGGGAGGCACTCATGTCACCAATCGCACACAGGATCACCCAGAAGGCGATCAGCAGGATGCCCCCCCAATACGCTGCAAACAGCCCGGGATAAGATTTCCACGGCATATAAGGTGAATCGCCGATCACGATCAGAAACCCGATTATCGTCAGCAGACTCGAAGTCTGCATGCGTCGGCGATATTGCTTTGAGTAAAACTGATAATCATCGTCACCCAGATCAGCGTCGTGTTGTCGATGGAACCAGGACGTACGGTGCAATTGAATCAGTCCTGCGCCAAACAGCACAAGAAGTGTACCAACGATTATGCCTGGGATCGTATCTGTCACTATTACTGCGTCCTTGAGTGATGGTGGGGGAAATCCCGGTGCCTGCTGAAATGTTAACATTTCAAACTTCCAGTCCTCTCGTTTTCAGTCTAACAAATTCAGTTTCAGATGAAACGTGTGTGACGGAATTTATTTTGCAGACAGACTAAGAGGCTGGAACAGAGCGTTTTCCGACTGTTTTCAGAATTCCTTCATATAGAGGCATACTGGAATGAATGAGCGGAAATGGTGTTTTTTTTCAACATTCACCGGGGGCCGGGTTTAATGATCATCATCAGAACCGGCTGAAATCACGGCGGGCAGGGATCGGAACAGGATGGTAAAATAGACGCCCACCAGCAGAATGCCGGGAATCCACCAGTATAAAGTTGTGGTCAGTTTTTCCGGGCCAGGGGAAGTGTTATAGATTGTGAGATGATGATCGGGATTCAAGCCAGGCAGGATATTGGGGTAGATTGCCGCTGCGCCTGTAAATATGAAAAGGTAGATAAACAATCCCGAACTCAAAAATGCCAGCATGTTTTTATTACTCCAGCGGAAATAACCTGAAGCGAATAGAGACAGGACCGCCATCACAGGTAGGATGATTTTCCAGGGAGTTTCTGAAAAAGCAGTGCGTGTGAGGGGTTGGACGAACCAACTGGCGATGTAAATGACCAGGGTCAGGCTGCACGAGCCCCACCAGAGCCAAGTGGCTGCCTGTCGTGAGTGTTGCAGGACGCGGCCATCTGTTTTCGCCGAGAGCCAGAGTGCACCGTGATGCAGGAGAAACGTCGCTGAGGTGATACCACTCAAGATCGTATACCAGTCCAGAATACCCGTCGGTGGTCCAATGCGGAAATTCGTCCACAGTGGTTCAAAGAAAGAACCATTCGCATCCAGAGGGACACCGCGATAGATATTTGCCATTGCTGCTCCGAGGATGACGATCAGTAATCCACTGGCAACAAACAGCATCAGATTCCAGAAATGGATCCATAATGAATCTGAGAGGTAATGGGGCAGTTCGATACTGATGGCCCGGAATATCAGCAGCCAGACAACCATGGTTAAGGGCAGATAAAATCCGCTGAACATGGCACTGAGAAAACCGGGAAACGCCATCATCATCGTGCCGCCGGCGGCTATCAGCCAGACTTCATTCCCGTCCCAGACCGGAGCGATCGACTGCAGAATCTGTTTCTGCTCCGGACGATCTCGGGCAATCAGCAGATGCAGCACCCCTACCCCCAGATCAAATCCGTCGAGGACAATATAAGTCGCGATCATCCAAACCAGCAGAATCAACCAGACCGTTTCCATGTTATACTTCTCCTCCCTTACTCACTGACTCTGTGGAGTTGAGCAGTTCAGGTCCCTGGCCGATGATGCGTGTTGCCAGAAAGAAATACAGAACCGACAGCAACAGATAAAGTCCCATAAATCCGAGGAGTGTGAACATGACATTTCCCTGCGAAATATTGTTTGATGCACCATCGGCTGTTTTCATCAGACCATAGATCAACCAGGGCTGACGCCCGATTTCGGTAGTAAACCAGCCGGCGGTATTCGCAATAAACGGGAACGGGAGCGAAAGCATTAACAGCCAGAGAATGAAACGGCTGGTATGCAGCTTTCCTTTCAATACCAGCACCAGGCTGATTCCCATTAAAGCGATAAACAGCGTCCCCAGACCCGCCATGATGTGATAAGAAAAATACAGCAGTTCGATGTTGTCGGGCCAGAGATCACGATCATATTCCGTCAACCCTTTTACCCGGGCATCCCAGCTGGCGTGAGTCAGAAATGAAAGTGCTTTGGGGATAATGATCGGGTTATCGATTTTCAGTTCCTGGAGATTGGGCTGGCCCAGGATAATCAGTCCGGCACCATCTTCTGTATGGAAGTGACCTTCCATCGCCGCGAATTTGACAGGCTGATGTTGCAGAACCTGTTTTGCTTCCCAGTCACCGGTAGGCATGGCGGCAAGCAGACTGGCGGGAAAACCGACCAGCACCGCAACTTTCAGATAGCGGCGGGAAATATCCTGATGCTGCTGTTTCAGCAGATGAAAGGCGGCAATCGATGCCATCGTGAAACTGCCCGTAATCACGGCGCCTGTCATGGTATGCAGGTATTGTTTGATCGCCCAGGGATTGCTGAGTAATGCCCAGATACTTGTCAGATGATAGATACCATCCTCTCCAATCCGATAACCGACCGGGTGTTGAAGAAAAGCATTTGTACAAATGATGAAATAGCCGCTTAACCAGGTTCCAGCTAACAGGAGGAAAGAAACCAGGCAATGCAAACGCTTTCCCATTTTCTTCTCACCGAAGATCAGCAGATAGAGAAACGCGGACTCCAGGAAAAACGCGAAAATGCCTTCCATTGCCAGGGTCTGTCCCAGGATCGAACCAGTGGATTTCACAAGTTGGGCCCAGTTGGTTCCAAACTGAAACTCAAGGGGAATACCCGTGACGACCCCCATCAGAAAAGTAAGACCAAAGATCTTTAACCAGAATCGTGCGGCAGCATCAGCCCAGGGATTGCCTCTTAACCCGATACATTTCAGAATAAAGATTAAAAGTGCCAGCCCCATCGTCAACTGGGGAAACAGATAATGAAAGGAAACCGTAAAAGCAAACTGCACGCGGTGTAACAGCAGTGAATCAATCATGCCTCTGATTCCAGTCTGGAGTGGTTGTTAATAGTTGAATCAGGCAATGCACACATGGGAGCTGTTCTATCCTTCCGGTAGATTCTGCAGCCAGTAAATGAGCACGGTCCCTACTTTTTCCAGACTGTTTCCAGAACAGTAACGGGGGATATCGCGGGTTGTATGCCAGACGGGATAATCAAAATCGATAATATCGCAGGTCGGGATGCCGGCAATCTCATTCAGGGGAAGATGGTCATCCCGGATTTCATACTTGGCCTGGGGAATAAACTCCCGGACCCCGGTTTTGCGGGCAGCTTCCCAGATGCTGCGCGTGAGCTGGGGGGCATACTTCAGGCTGTTTTTTTCCATATAAATTCCCAGGTTTTTGTCGGCGATCATGTCCAGCAGAACCCCGTATACATATTCGAATTCACGCGGTTCATTCTTGTACTGGCTGGCAAAATATTTTGAACCCAGAAAATAAGGATCATTCTGACGGTAGACCAGCTCTTCGCCATCAAAGAACACGAAGTCGACTCCGTAGCCGTGACTGACTTTAAGAGACGACATCACATTACCGAGTTCCATGAGAAAGGCGACGCCACTTCCGCCATCGTTTGCTCCAATGAATAAGCCCTGGGGCTGGTTGCGGTCACGGTCGGGAAAAGGCCTGGTATCGTAGTGACAGGCCAGCAAGATGCGTTTTTTGGCTTCAGGATTCCAGCTGACAATCATATTGTTCATCCGCACTGGATTCCCGGTAATGGGGTGCGGTGCATCGAAGGACTGAAACTGGACTTTCGCTTTGAGTTCCTTGAAATGTTCCAGGATGAGTTTCTGTTGAGCCGCCATGCCAGGGGATCCACTGATGCGTGATTTGAGGCGACAGACGCTGGTCAGATATTCAAATGAGCGTTTCGCATCAAATTTTGGACCTGGGTCGGTGTCGTCCGCTTTGCTGCCGGCCAGAGGAAATATTCCCATCAGGATCAGCAGGGACAGGTAAACCATTGTTCGTTTCAGTCGCCTCAACATAGCAATCCATTCCATGGTTATTCGTTACGCTCTCGGATCTGAAAATAGATCATCCACAATCGAACAATTGCTGTTACATTAAGAGTAGCCTGATCGACATGCAGACAAGTGCAATATATAAAACTGTGCGGATGAAAGCATCCCCTTTTTTGACTGCCAGGTTAGATCCGATCCAGCCCCCCAGCGACATCCCTAACATCAGGATCAGACCGGTTCCCCACAGGATTTGACCTTGCCATGCAAAAATCCCGATCGCTGCTATCGTATAGACGGCTACGATAAATACTTTATGCATATTCGTCCGCAATAAATCGATATTCATTACGTTGTGCAGGATGGCAATCAGGATGAAGCCGACACCAGCCTGAATAAATCCACCATAAAATCCCGCCAGAACCATCAGCAGATAACCGCTGAATGCAACGCGAGGTTCAGCAGGCGGACTCGCGGAGAGATCTTCAATGTCTGTTGAACCAGTTGAGGAACCGTCCCCTTTCTGTTCCGGCTTCTTCTTTTTACGATTGCCCAGAATCATTGTCACCAGCACTCCCAGCATGACAATTGCCAGAATGCGATTAAACCAGGCATTGCTGAGTTTCGTGCCTAAAAAAGCACCAATTACAGTACCAGGCAGGGCGCACAGAGCCAGGGTCAGGCTGAGACGGTAATCGGAGAACCCCTTTTGTTTAAATCCAGCGATTGCAGTCAGGTTCTGACCTAAAATGGCAATCCGTACTGTGCCATTCGTGACGGCACCGGGAATATTCAGAAATACCATGATGGGCATCAGGATCAGTGACCCCCCGCCTGCCAGTACATTCAGGATGCCGGCGAGACAGCCGACACCTGCCAGTAATAGATAATGCCACCAGACCAACGGGTTCTACTTTCTTCAGGATTGGATGCGGATGTTCTGAGCAGTTCCCACAGGGGGGAGAATCAATTTCGATTGAGGATTGGCAGATAAATTCTGTCTGAATCTCAGGTGTTTATTTCTAATCTATTCGTTTGCATCGCAGTATATTAAACTGGGATATAGATTAGAGTGTAAAGCTTTCCTTGATAGAGTACCAAGAGAATGAAGTTCAAATTACGACAAACATTCACAATCTTTTTTCAAAAAAAGCGAATCCTGCTTCCGCTGATTGGTGCGACACTATTAATTCTGTGTGCAGGTTGTGAGTCGGATCGATCAGCATCACCGGGGACCGACAGCGTAAGCAGTGTGCCGGGTGAGAAGCCCTCACTGAAAATCGCTGACTGGCGATATGTCGAGCAGCTCATTACAGACCAGCAGGGAAAAATCGTGGTCGTTGATCTCTGGTCCACTTCCTGTCCTCCCTGCCTGCGTGAATTTCCGGACCTCGTTTCTTTACAGAACCAGTTCCCGAAAAAAGTCGTTTGTGTTTCCTTCAATTGTGATTACTTCGGAGGCAAGAATTATCCGCCCGAATATTATCGAGAGCCTGTCGAAAAATTTCTTACGAAACACAAAGCCTTTATGACGAATCTCATCAGTAATGTGCCCGCGGAGGAATTGTTTCCCACATTGGATCTGGCTGCAATGCCGGCCACTTACGTCTATGACCGGCAGGGGAAACTGGCAAAACGGTTTGACAATGAGCGTCGTGAGTATGGTAAAGAAGGTTATACTTACCAGCGGGATGTAATCCCCTTTGTGAAAAGTCTGCTGAGAACAGATCCCCTCAAACAATAAGGGCAGCGATCATGCCTGAGAGAACAATGCCATCCCAGGTTCCTGCACCGCCGATGCTGATGGACGGGGAATCCAGTTTTTTGAAGTCATTCCAATGTAGCAGGTCGGCTCCGATCAGCGGGCCTGAAATTCCAATCACAAAGGCAATCGGGGCATACAATGCCTGATAATTCATATCCGCATTGCCGGTCATCGGTCCGAAGATCCCAAAGCCGAGAATGGTTGCGATCACTGCTACCAGGGGAGGAATAAAGACCGGCATCGCGATTCCCATTCCCGGAACCAGTCGCGGAGTACGATAGCAGACCACCGTATTCAGAGCGATGCCCACCAGCGTCACGAGGACAGGAGTGATCCCCCCTCCAATAATAAAACGAGAGAGCCAGATTGCCAGTAAAACAGGAATCACACAGCCACCCAGGTTAACGGCGATAATTGCCTCCTGGCGCAAACGCTGCATTTTGGGCATCAGCTGCATTCCAGCGAGGGACTCGAACACAGGGACATTCACTTCCCGGTCAAGGGGAAACCGCGAGATGGGGAAGTTAATCAGGGAGCCGAAGATCATTCCAATCAGAACAAGGATGGCAGCCTGTGGGCTGAGGTGCAGGTTTCTTAAAGCCGTCTCTGCCAGATCTACAAAGATCAGAGGCAACATGCAGCCCATAAAAATCATCAGGCTCAGGATCATACAGCCGGAGACGGGAGGCGTCTGAAATTGCTGTGGTGGCTGTGTCGACACGGTAAATCGTCTTTCTAATCTGATCGAATGCGAGGCGGCTGGATTGATACATATAAACAGCAACCGCTATCGGAAGCCTGTTTTGCCCGGGTATTTTAGCGGGCATCCCCGATTCCTGCAGGTTGGAAGCGGGAATATTCGGAACAATTCCTACCTTCTCATTGAATTCATACGGTGGAGACAGCCGGGAAGGATGAAATTCCCCGACGTCCCGTTACAATCAGGGTATGGCAGGAAACAGTTTTGGACAAGCGTTTCGGATCACAACAGCGGGCGAAAGCCACGGTCCGGGCAACGTAGTGATTATTGATGGCGTTCCGCCGGGAATTCCGATCAGCGTGGAAGATCTGCTGATTGATCTCAATCGGCGCAAGCCGGGGCAAAGCAAGATTGTCACCCAGCGTAAAGAAGCCGATCATCCTGAAATACTCTCAGGTGTCTTTGAGGGAATTACGACAGGAACCAGCCTGGCAATTCTCATCCGCAATGAAGACCAGCGCAGCAAAGACTACAGCGATATCAAGGACAAATATCGTCCCGGCCATGCCGACTACACTTACGATGCAAAATACGGCTTCCGTGATTATCGGGGTGGCGGGCGTTCCAGTGCACGGGAAACGAATGTCCGTGTCGCTGCAGGTGTTGTTGCCAAAAAAATTCTGGACGCTGCCTTCGGCGGACGCATCATCGGGTATGTAACACAGGTCGGGCATCTCAAAGCGAAAATCTCCGATCCGACATCGATCACCGCAGAGCAGGTCGAGACGTTTCCGGATGGAACTCTGAATCCGGTCCGCTGTCCCGATCATGAGCTGGCGCGGCAGATGTTTGACTTCATCGATACAGTCAGAAAAGACGGAGATTCAATTGGAGGCGTTGCCGAAATCGCCGCGATCAATGTTCCTGCCGGCCTGGGTGAGCCTGTGTTTGACAAACTGAAAGCAGACATTGCCAAAGCCCTGTTCAGCATTCCTGCCGTCCTGGGAGTGGAATATGGCTCCGGATTCGGATGTGCGACCATGCGTGGCAGTGAAAATAACGATCACTTTGTTGCTGAAGAGAGCGATGATAATGAATCGCCTGTGATTTCCACAGATACGAATCGCCATGGAGGCAACCTGGGTGGAATCTCGACAGGGCAACCCCTTGTTTTTCGTGCAGCCGTTAAACCGACGAGCAGTCTGTTGATCGAACAACCCACGGTCACCAGTCAGGGAGAGGCAACAACGATCCGCACAAAAGGGCGGCATGATCCCTGTCTGCTGCCTCGCTTCGTGCCGATCGCGGAAGCAATGATTGCCATCACGCTGGCCGACCACTGGCTACGCTGGCGCGCTCAGTGTGCGGCGGCGCCGGATCGAACTCATCACGGTTGAAAGAGAAATCCATCATGGCCTGGATACAAAAGCAGATTCGTCTGCCTGCGTTTCGACGTGGGTTTCATATCATTACTCAAGAAGTTCTCAGTGAAATCCCGGAACTCTCGAGTATCAAGGTCGGGCTGATGCATGTCTTTATTATGCATACTTCCGCTTCACTTTCGATCAACGAAAATGCGGATCCGGATGTCCCCGTCGATCTGGAAATGTCGTTCAACAGGATCGCACCGGAATCATTTCCCTACGTGCATACCTGCGAGGGACCTGATGACATGCCCGCGCACGTCAAAGCGTCTCTGATCGGAAATTCGCTGTCGATTCCGATCAGCGAAGGACGCCTCTGCCTGGGAACGTGGCAGGGGATTTATCTATGTGAGCATCGTAACCAAGGTGGCAGTCGCAGATTGATCGTGACGATTCAAGGGGAATAGTCTGCGTATTTCTGCTTGCACGTTCTCTATTTACCCACGCAGTATAAATGCTTGTCCGAACGGATAAAGAGATCACCATTGCTGATCGCAGGTGAAGCACTGAAGTCTTCATTGTCATTCGTCAGACGATTCACAGAGATCTGTTCCAGTTGATCGCTGGCCTTGATGACATAGGTTTCACCCGAACGGGATGTGAAATAGACTTTGCCGTCTGCGATGACCGGTGAAGAATAATCGCTGCCTCGAAAGCCACCGCCGCCGCCTCGACCAGATCGTCCACCAGAGCGATTGCCGTCTGCTTCCTCGTCCCGGTCATCCGTGGCGACTGAATCTCCTGAGTCCAGTCGACCACGGAAGATCCGTTCTCCGGTTTTGGCGTCAATACAGTTGACGATGCCGCGCGAGAAGAAATAAATTCGTCCCTGGTACATCACTGGTGTTTCAATCCGGTTGGCATCACGTCCCGTCCAGAGAATATTTGTTTTGGTAACGTCTCCTTTGCCCCCTGCTTTGACGGCAATGGAGCCGCCGCCCCGACCTTCGATCCCGTAGACAACGCCGTTCTCTGTAATCACGCTGGAACAATAAGTGTCGGTGTCCATGGCTTCGCAATACCAGCGCAGTTTCCCATTTTCTGGATTCATTCCCCAGATCTCATACGGGACACCCAGAACCAGATCGGTTTCATCTTCACTCCCCTTGACCAGCACGGGAGTGCCCCAGGTTGCGTTAAAACCTGATGATTCCTGACGCCAGACTTCTTTGCCGGTCTTTTTATCGAGACCGACCAGGGCTTCGCTTTCCGCAGTCGCAGTGACAATCAACAGGTCTTTATAGAGAATCGGACTCGATGAAGAACCCCACCGGCGAGGATCCAACTCATCCCCGACGATGGTCTGCCAAAGCTTGTTTCCATCCAGGTCGTAGGCAACCGCTCCCGATTTACCAAAATAAGCATAGACATTTTTACCATCAGAAACGGGAGTATGTGATGCATATCCGTGCTCAGCGAACATGCCGGTATACACGTCTTCCGGCAGTACCGGTTCTATGGTTCTGTCCCAGAGGATCTTTCCCGTTTTTCGATCCAGACAGACCAGGTGCCTGCGCAGGTCTTTTTGATCGCCGGGATCATTACGGGACAACCCGTAGCCCGACCAGCAGGTGATAAAAACTTTATCACCTGCAATGATCGGACTGGATGAGCCGTGTCCTGGCAGAGCGACTTTCCACTTGAGGTTCTGCTGAGGACTCCATTTTTCAGGCGTCGCCTGTTTTTCATCTGAAACCCCTGACCCGTTTGGTCCCCGAAACCGCATCCAGTCTGCCTGAACGCTCGAGGAAAAAAGTATCAACAAAGCGAAGACAGCAATTTGGGGCTGCATGGCATGTTCCCTGGGGCTGGGTATGTTAATGAACCAAACGGATAACAGTGGTTATTCAGGATGCCGATTAGTTATCTGATTCTGGACGCTTGGGGCGATCCCCGTCTGAATCACGATCACCGCGGTCACCACGATCCCGGCCACCTGACCGGTTGCGTGAATTGAACTGTTCTGACATTTTTGTCAGTTCGGCTTTATCGATTTCCTTGTCTTTGTTGGTATCGATTCGATCAAACAGTCCCTGCATTCTTTCCGGCAGTTCTTCCTTGGTGAGTTTGCCGTCTTTATTTTTATCATTTTGCAGCATGCGTTCGACAAAGTCACCGCCTCGGTCGCCACGATCTCCATCACCACGACCAAATCCACCAGGTCCTCCAGGTCCACGACGACCAAAGCTGCCAAAATCAGGACGCAGTTCTTCTTCGGTCAGTTTACCGTTTTTGTCTTTGTCCAGTTTCTGAAGCGCTACGGTAGCGTTTTCGATCTCTTCTTTGGAGAGTTCGCCATCTTTGTTGACATCGAGTGTAATGAAGATGGGTAACATCAACATAAAATTAGGACGGCCACCAGGACCTCCTCTGCCATCACGCGGGCCTCCCTCCCGGGGACCACGGTCGCGTTCACCGCGTTCGCGTCTTTCAGGACGATCGCCTTTTTCGGGACGATCCCCGCCTTCCGGAGGTTGTGCTGATACGAGTGTGGTGGCGCTGATCGCAAGCAAAGCAGCACCAGTTGAGAATAAACGTGACATACGCATTTGAAGATCTCCAGAAATGTATTTAGAAATGTTAAGTGTCTTAAACCAGTGGGTTTACAGCACTGGCTGTCTGTTAAACTGAAATGAGGTTTCAAAGTCCGTTTTCACTGGAATCGACATCACTTAGGAAGTATGGATGTGTTCCGGAAAGTGGCCGTGTTCCTCGATCATATTTAAGCTACAAAAATCAAACCCGGGTGACGAGAAAATGTTTCGGAAAACTCAATAAACTCCCAGAATTTCTAAGAACATGAAAAATTGATGTAGCGACAGTTTGTCCGAAAAAAAACGCCTGCAGGTAAACTGCAGACGTTTGGAGATTAGTTGATGGATCACTACGATCAAATACTTATTATTTGAATGCAGTGATGCCGGGCATCGCGACGGGAGGAACCGGTATGGGCCCCCACTCGTAACTGGCAGGTGTGAGGTCTTCTTTGGAATTCATGGCTTCGTCCCAGGTGATTGATTTCCCCGTATAAGCAGCCATCCGCCCCATAATGGCCAGCATGGTGCTCTTCGTCATGTAATCGCCATTATTGATTGGTTCGCCTGAGCGAATGCTTTCGAAGAATTCATCATGCTCGACCTGATACATGTTTTTGCTTTTACCTCGGAACTGCCAGGTCTTTTCGCCTTTAGGATCGTAAATGCGATGTTTAAAGACATCCACACGTCCTTTCGTTCCAAAGACATGATCCGAGACGTCGACGGCACATCCATCCTGCTGGCGACAACGGCTGAAACCTTTGACGCCATTCGGGTATTCATAAACGACGGCAAAGTGGTCGAAGATATTACCGTACTCTTTTCCGGTTCTTGTCTGTCGACCGCCGGTTCCACTGCACTCCAGTGGAGTTTGATCCTTCATGGCCCACGCCATTTTATCAAGGCTATGGACATGTTGCTCAGTATTGAAATCTCCGGAAAGCCAGGTGAAATACAGCCAGTTACGCATCTGCCATTCCATATCACTCCATTCGGGTTGCCGTTCAAACATCCATAATCCACGAGTGTTGTAACTGCATTGAATGGCCATGACATCGCCGACCGCTCCTTCGTGGATCTGCTTGAACGTTTCCCGCATGCCTTCATGATAGCGCCAGCAGAGGCCGGAGACGATTGAGAGATTCTTTTGTTTTGCCAGCTTACAGGTTTCCAGAACGGATCGTACGCCGGGCGCATCTACGGCAACAGGCTTTTCTGCGAATACATGTTTGCCTGCTTCGATGGCAGCCCGCAGCTGCATGGGGCGGAAGTGAGGTGGTGTCGTCAGCAGAACGACGTCGACACAGTCAATCACTTTCTGATAGGAATCAAAGCCGACAAACTTATGATCGGCGTCGACCTGAACCTGTTCCGCTACCGGATTTTTTTTCAGGTTCTGAAAACTCTTATCCAGATGGTCGTAGAAAGTATCACCCATGGCAACCAGTTTTGCATTGGGGTCAGCTGCGAGTGCCTGCGCTGCAGCACCGGTACCCCGTCCGCCACATCCCACCAGACCCACACGAATCACATCGCTGCCGCCGGCAAACAGACTGGTTTGCAAGGCAGTCAACTGATTTGAACCAGCGAATGCGGCACTGGAAAACGTAGAGGCGGCTGCCACTGCTGCTGTACCGTTTTTGATAAATTCACGCCGCGTCGTTGCGGGGGTAGTCTGAGGTTGCTTGGCATTCATTAGATAATCCTGAATTAATTAGTTTCGTTGAAAAACTGAAATCTCAGGATACCATACACCACATAGGGTTTTCGAGGCAAAAAGCAATTCTGATAACAGGTTTTTACAAGAGTGATTGGACCTGTGAACAGGTTGTTTGTCTGCTATCTGCCTGTAATTATCGCGTCGATGTGATCTCTACCAAATCGCTGCAGACTGGCTGCGCCCAGATTGACATAGTGTTGCCAGGTGGCCTTGAGTCGTTCCTGCTGCTGTTCGGTAAGCACTTTGATCTGCCGCGCGGGGCAGCCGGCCCAGAGCGTACCCGGGGGAACGTGGATGCCTTCCCGTACCAGAGCCCCGGCTGCGATCAACGCTCCTTTTCCAATCACACATCGGCTGAGTACGGTGGCACCGATGGCGATCATGGCGTCATCTTCCACAATCGAACCATGCACGATGGCAGCGTGTCCCAGTGTGACGCGATCACCGAGAATACAGGGATGCTGGTAATCGGTATGCAGGATCGATCCATCCTGCACGTTGGTCTCTTCTCCCACTTCGATATATTCCAGATCCCCGCGCAGGACACACTGATGCCAGACCGTGCTTCTTGCTTTGAGGCGAACGCGTCCGGTCACAATCGCGTCCGGTGTGATCCAGGCTGTAGGATCAATGATCGGTGAAGAATGAAGTGCCTGCCAGTCGCAGTCCACTTCCGGATAGGGTAATTCCGGAGGCGCGGGTATCTCCGCTTGCACGCGTGGCCAGTCGGGTGAGGTAGGATCATGATTCATCAGAAGGACCTTTTTCCTGCTCGGGTGGGATGCTGGTTGCCTGAGTCAGGCTGCTGTTGGGAATGGTGGGACGTTTCCTTTCCATCAGAAATAAACCACCGATTGTCAGTGCGGTCCCGCTTAACAGCCAGACGGTAAGGTCTTCGCCAAAGCAGAGTACGCCCGCGAAAGCCGCCATTGCCGTTTGAGATGCATTCAGCAGGTTGACCCGGGTGACCGTCAGGTATTTCATGGAGGCACCAATGGCGAAAAACGCAATCGCATTCATAATGCCGCCTACCAGCATGACCAGATATTGCCAGGGAGTTGTGATCCAGAAAATAGAGATTCCCAGTCGATAAACGGCGACACCAGTCAGGCAGATCAGCCCTGTGGTACTGATCAAAACCAGGGTGGCAGAGATGGACGTTTCTCCGCGAACCGTTCCACGGATGACGGCACCTCCAGCGCCATAAGAGCAACCGGCAAATCCAGCAACAAAAATGGTCAGTGCCACGGTCGCCATGGCGTTGGAATGATGTTCCATGCTTTCAAAAACGGATTCCTCCGCCTGATTAGCCCCCAGGCTGAGCAGAACAATCGCCGCTGTGAGAATAACCATGGAAGCAAACATGCGCGGGGTAATAGCTTCTTCCAGGAAAATTCTTCCCAGCAGGGCGCCTGTCGTCAGCAGGGTCGCAAAACAGAGGGGCACCGTAAAAGCCAGTCCTCCCAGACTGAGCGACCATTGAAACATGACGTTACCACCAAACTGCATTACCAGCCCCGTTAGAATCAAGGGGAGAACCAGTCGGCGTGGGGGCAGTGCAGGTAGTCCCTGGGATCCGCGGTAAGCAACCAGTGCCCAGCCCACGATGGTGGCAGGCACCGATTTTAAAGCAGAAATCCAGATGGCCCAGTCTGCATTGTTATCGACAGCCGCTTCGCGCAAAGAGATATTGGCAGCGGTGTACGCCAGCGCCGATATCAGGCCGTATATTGTGCCTTTGGTGATCGGGGATAAGCCAGCAGAGTGTGGGCTGTCAACGTTTTCAGGCAAAGCGGGAGCATCCGGTGAAGTCTCTTTAATCTTCTTCACCTTCTTGCTCCAGTTGCTGCAACTCGATGATACGCGGATCGAGTTCTTCTACAATCGCATAGCGGCCCTCTGACCAGCGAAAGAAGTCAACGTCGCGACACTTCTGGCTGCAGAATGGAAAAGGTGACTGGCTATCACTCGCCTGGGAGGTGACGACCTTTCGACATATGGGGCATGTTTGTGGTTGGATCATCGGATCCTCAGACAAAAAGGGGGGCGAAATTGGAGTCTGATTCACTTATAGATCATTCCGGTGGAAATATCAAAGGTAATCAGGAATCGGAAGCGCCACTCTTGCTGGAAGTACTGGAATCGCCGCTGCTTTTGGTATCAGAACTGGGTGTCTGTGCTTTGGAATCAGCGGCGGCATCTTTTTTGTAAGAGCTGCTTCGGTAATCAGTTTGGTAAAAACCAGAACCTTTGAAGATGATTCCGCCACCTGCTCCAATCACGCGTTTGGCTTTCAGCCTTCCGCACTCGGGGCATTTTCTCAGGGGTTTTGCAGTAATGGACTGAAATTCTTCCCATTTATGACCACACTGGGAACATTCATAATCATAAGTTGGCATCGATCGAGACTCACAATTAAAAAGGCAATGAGAAGTAATTAACTTTCTGCGGGACCAGATGAAACAATCACTTTCGTCGGGCGGACAACCCGGTCATTCAGAATAAAACCCTGTTCCAGTTCGTGGATGACTGTCATCGGCGGATGCTCTTCGGAAGGCATTTGCTGCAGTGCTTCGTGCAGATTCGGATCGAAGGGTTTCCCGAGGGCATCAATGGGCGTCACATTATGTTTGGAGAGAACGTCGAGCAGCTGTTTGGCCACCATTTCGACGCCCTGTTTGAGGTCAGCGACCTGATCGGCGTTTTCCGCGGCATCGACGGCCCGCTTCAAGTTATCCAGAGCCGGTAACAGATCCTGGATAAAGGGAGCTGCCGCATACTGGCGAAGCAGTTCCATTTCTTTCTGATGGCGTTTCCGGACATTGTCCAGTTCTGCCTGGGAACGCAGAAAGCGATCCTGATTTTCATCGCGTTCAGAAATCGCGGTCTGCAGCTGTTCTTCGACGCTCGGCGTTTCCTCTGCCACTTTATTCTCCTCAACCGGAACCTCTTCGGTCTGGTTTTGAATCTCTTCTGGTTGTTCCATGTCTGTCATGATTCTGACCTGCTACGCTCTCTCAAACTGTTCTGTATAAAAACGAAACAAATCGACGGGCTCACACATGCATGCTCTCATCAGAGCTGTGTGAAGTATTCCTTCAATTTGTCAAAAAACGAATTACGGTTTGGACTGCGGTGGGAGGAGACTTCCGCGTGCTCAATTTCTGCCAGTTCACGCAGCAACTCTTCTTCCCGCTCGGATATTTTCTTGGGAACATCAATCTGGACAACCACATGCAGGTCACCACGTCGGCCCCCATGCGGATTGGGCATACCCAGCCCCTTCAATCGAAAGACTTCACCTGGTTGCGTTCCCGAAGGAATTTTCAGATCGTGTCGCCCTTCCAGTGTCGGGATTTCGATATTGGCACCCAGGGCAGCCTGTGTGTAGGTAATCGGAACATGGCAACTCAGTTCCTGTTCCTGGCGTCGGAACAGCGGATGCTCATCCACGCCGATGACAACGTACAGGTCCCCCCGTGGTCCCCCATTGGCACCCGGATTTCCTTCGCCTCTCAAACAAAGCTGCATGCCGTTGTCGATGCCGGCAGGGACTTTGATTTCCAGTGTGGTTTCCCGGGCTACGCGACCTTCTCCACGACAGTCCGAACATTTATCGACGATCACTTTTCCCGCACCACGGCAACGGGGGCAGGTCGTTTGTACCCGGAAGAATCCCTGGGATTGCACAACCTGACCGGCACCGCCACAGTAATCACACTCATCCGGTTCCGTTCCCGGTCTGGCACCCGATCCGTGGCAGGTCTCGCATACTTCCTGGCGATTGATGTGGATTTCACGTTCGCAGCCCGCTGCCGCATCCAGCAGATCGATTTGCAGGCTGGTTCTCAGGCTTTCCCCCTGCCGCGGACGATTACCGCCTCGCTGCGAGGAATTTCGAAAACCGAAGCCTTCAAACAGATCGCCAAACGCACTGAAGATATCAGAAACATCATGGAACTGGCTGGCTCCTGCGCCAAAATCGGCGTGTCCATAGCGATCATAGTGGGCACGTTTCTGATCATCACCCAGAACTTCGAAAGCTTCAGCAGCTTCCTTGAAGCGCTTGACCGCTTCTTCATCGCCTGGATTCCGGTCAGGATGATTTGCCAGCGCCAGTTTCTTGTACGCTTTTTTGATTTCTACAGTGGTCACTTCGCGCGATACGCCAAGAATTTCATAATAATCGCGTTTCGATGCCATAAATCACAACTCGTCGTATATCTAAATAATTTAGAACCTGACCCTGTTCGCCCTGGTGAAGTTCTCGCGATTGTCATTCCATTCAGAACTGAAAAAAACGGGCCACCATTTTACGGCGGCCCGTCTGTTATCACAATGTTTCTGCTGAATTCCAGTGATGGAAAACAGTTGGTATCAGAAACTATCGAACGCTACCTTCGACGTTAGCCAGCTTTTTGCCTTCGGTGCTGTCACTGCGGGTGACAAGTACCTGGGTGGTCAGCATCAGGCCGGCAATCGAAGCGGCATTTTTCAGGGCGTTTTTCACAACCTTGGCCGGATCAATAATTCCTGCTTTGAACATGTCGACGTATTCGCCACTGTTGGCATTATAACCTTGGGAGCCTGTCAGCTGTTTGACTTCATCAGCGACAACGGCACCATCGGTTCCACAGTTTTCTGCGATCTGACGAATTGGACCTTCGAGAGCACGGGCGACGATATTGATACCGATCTTCTCGTCGTCATTTTTCCCTTTGACCTTTTCGACCGCTTCAATGGATCGCAGCAGGGCAACGCCACCGCCGGGGAGAATACCTTCTTCCACAGCAGCACGCGTGGCATGCAGGGCATCTTCCATGCGGGCTTTGGTCTGCTTCATTTCTGTTTCGGTTGCTGCACCGACAGAAATAATGGCAACACCACCCGTCAGTTTTGCCAGACGTTCCTGGTATTTTTCACGATCATATTCGCTGTCTGTTTTTTCAAGTTGACCGCGAATCTGAGCAACACGTGCCTGCAACGCATCTGTTTTACCGGCACCTTCGATCAGCGTACAGGAATCTTTGGTGATTTCAATCTGCTTGGCCTGACCCAGTTGGGCCAGTTCGACCGATTCCAGTTTAATTCCCAGGTCTTCAGAAATCACAGTACCACCTGTCAGCACAGCGATGTCAGCCAGCATGGCTTTGCGGCGATCGCCAAAGCCGGGAGCTTTGACAGCTGCAATGTTGAGGACGCCGCGCAGTTTGTTGACGACCAGAGCCGTCAGGGGCTCGCCTTCAACGTCTTCGGCAATAATCAACAGTGGCTTCCCTGTCTGCGAAACTTTTTCCAGCAGAGGTACCAGATCTCGCAGAGCGGAGATTTTGGATTCGTGAATCAGGATATAACAGTCTTCCAGAATGCATTTCATACCTTCAGTGTCAGTGACAAAGTAAGGTGAAATATAACCTTTGTCGAACTGCATCCCGTCTGCGAAAGTCAGGGTCGTTTCGTTACCCTTACCTTCTTCCACGGTGATGACGCCGTCACGGCCCACTTTTTCAACAGCGTCGGCAATCAGGTTTCCGATGACATTGTCGTTGTTCGCAGAGATCGCCCCAACCTGGGCAATTTCTGATTTTTCGGTGACCGGTTTCGCGAGTGCCTCAATCGCAACGACAGCGGCTTCCACAGCTTTGTCGATGCCCCGACGAACCATCATGGGATTAGCTCCCAGGGACAGGCCACGCAGACCTTCCTGGTAAATCGAACGGGCTAAAACGGTTGCCGTTGTTGTTCCATCGCCGGCGATATCGCTGGTTTTGGTGGCGACTTCATTAACCAGTTTCGCTCCCATGTTTTCGAACGGGTCTTCGAGCTCAACTTCTTTACTGACTGTAACACCGTCTTTGGTCACCAGGGGGTTACCAAAATTTTTGTCGATGATCACGTTGCGCCCCGTGGGACCCATGGTGATGGCTACAGCGTCGCTGATGGTTTGCACGCCTTTTTGCAGCTTGGCACGTGCGCGATCTTCAAACAATAGTTGTTTTGCCACGCTTATAAACTCCTCTGTTTAACAGGAACGAACATTCGATCGGATTGCTCCGTTCTCCCCTGCGTGATTTGTGATTGATTAAGATTCTCGAAGCAGGCAGAGAAGGAATTGTGTATTGCAATTCATATCTCTGCCCGAATGGTCCGATTCAGTACGTTCTTTACTTGATGATTTTGGCAAGAATGTCACTTTCCCGCAGGATCTTGACATCTTTACCGCTGACTTCGATATCAGTTCCACCGTATTTACCGTAGAGAACTTCATCACCGACTTCAACGGCAACCGGGCAACGCTCACCGCTTTCCAGAAGACGGCCAGGACCCACAGCGATTACAGTACCGCTCTGTGGTTTTTCCTGAGCTGTGTCAGGCAGAACGATCCCACCAGCAGTTGTTTCTTCTGCAACATTGGGTTCAATCACGATACGGTCATCAAGAGGATTCAGTTCCATTATGTTAACTCCCAAGTATTCCAATTAATCTGGTTGTATGTATGAATCCGGGAGCATTTCCCGGAAGTAATATGTCTCATGTTGTCACAGCCAGGATCCGCTGGGGATCCTGTTGCCATCCTCTTCTATCAGAAGCGGATGGCGATCATGGCTTAGAAGCCGCCCATGCCGGGCATGCCGCCCATTCCAGGCATTCCGCCACCCATTCCGGGCATGCCTCCCATGCCGCCCATACCACCCATGTCGTGGTGGTCATCATGATGATGGTCATCTTCTTCATCTTTGGGTTCTTCGACAACAATGGAATCTGTTGTCATCAGCAGGCAAGCGACGCTGGATGCATTCTGCAGGGTGGAGCGAACAACTTTAGCCGGGTCAACAACGCCAAAATCAAACATATCGCCATAACGATCGTTCAGGGCATCGTAACCGAAGGAAGTGCTCTTGTCTTTTTTCACGCGATTGGCAACCACTGATCCGTCCTGGCCAGCATTCTCGGCAATAGCCCGTAGAGGCATTTCCAGAATTTTCTGAATCAATGCAACTCCCAGTGCCTGGTCGCCAGACAGCTTGAGGCTGTCGAGAGATTTGCTGGATCGCAGCAGCGCGATTCCACCGCCGGGAACGATACCTTCTTCAATGGCAGCACGCGTTGCAGCGAGGGCATCGTCGATCAGGTCTTTCCGTTCCTTCATTTCCGTTTCGGTGGCAGCACCCACATTGATCTGGGCTACTCCGCCTGCCAGTTTGGCCAGACGTTCCTGAAGTTTCTCGCGATCGTATTCGCTGTCAGTCACTTCGATTTCAGCCCGAATCTGATCGGCACGACCGTTAACAGCAGCTTTGTTTCCACCGCCGCTGACGATCGTGGTATTATCAGAACTGATGTGAATTTTCTTGGCCTGGCCCAGATCTTTCAGCTCGACTGATTCCAGTTTGACGCCGAGGTCTTTGAAAATGGCTTTGCCGCCGGTGAGTACAGCGAGGTCTTCCAGCATTGCTTTACGACGATCACCGTAACCGGGAGCTTTGACAGCACAGACCTTGAGGATGCCACGTAATTTGTTGACAACCAGAGTCGCCAGTGCTTCCCCTTCAATATCTTCCGCGATGATCAACAGCGGTGAACCATCTTTGGAAACCTGTTCCAGCAGTGGTACCAGGGTCTGGGCAGAGCTGATTTTTTCTTCGTAGATCAGAATATGAGCCCGTTCCATATCACAGGTCTGATTGTCTTCATCGGTGACAAAGTGAGGAGACAGGAATCCGCGTTCGAACTGCATCCCTTCCACCAGGTCGACTTCAGTTGAAACGCCGCGGCCTTCTTCAACTGTAATCACGCCATCAGCGCCGACTTTCAGGAGTGCGTCTGCCAGGATCTTACCGATTTCCGGATCGTTATTTCCGGCGATCGTTGCCACGGTTTCGATCGCTTTTTTGTCTTTCCCTTTGACTTCCTTGGAGATCTTTCCGATCTGCTCAACGACTGCCTCTACGGCTTTCTGGACACCACGGCTCAGTGCCATCGGGTCTGCTCCTGAAGCAATATACTTCAGGCCTTCCCGGAAAATGGCTTCTGCCAGAACCGTAGCCGTCGTAGTTCCGTCTCCCGCAACATCGTTAGTTTTCGATGCTGCTTCTTTTACCAGCTGGACTCCCATGTTTTCAAAGGGATCTTCCAGTTCGATGTCTTCTGCAACAGTGACACCGTCCTTAGTAACTTTTGGTGTTCCCCAGCCTTTGTCCAAGACAGCATTTCGCCCTCGCGGCCCGAGCGTACTCTTAACGGCCCGCGACAATTTAGCGACTCCTGCCAATAAACTCTTCCTGGCCTCTTCGTCAAAGCTTAAAAGTTTTGCCACAGTCTCTCCTCAACCAGCAATAATGGCCAATAAATATGTGTCCATGACCACGATGATCTCTCACGCGTAATGTTAAAGATAAGCGGACTTGGTAGTCATGCCGTCTTGAACGCGTGAGTACGTTCCAGGTGTAATACAAACAAAGTTGGCAGGGATTCATGTAGACCCCGACCATGGCAAACAGTAAATGCAATCATCATGCCAATCAGAATTATGAGTTATAAGACAATACTGCATAGTAGATTATGACTATTGTGGAATTCAGGTTTTATTCTCAGACTGCCAAGTTGGCAGCAGAGCTGCAATTGTGAAACGCCAGTTCCGCGACCGCTGGTAGAGTGACTTTGTTGATCTCAGCAGACCAGTCAGAGTGTCCAGTCAAAACTGATGAGTTCGAATTGAGCCGACAGATTGCAGATGCTCTGCTTAAACAGCGGGCAGCATCGCGAGTCGATGCCCGATTTACCCGCATTGAAAATGTTACAAAATGTAAAAATCAGGAAATATGAATTTATTATGATCGTCTGTAAGTCTCATGTTGATAAAGCGATATGGTCGTAGAACCACTTCCGGAATTTCTTAGAGGCACACTGTTTGCATTACGCCCCTCTACCAAAGAAAGTGCTCAAATTATTGATTGGTATTTAGGGGCCATAATCAGATTCAACGATTGTCCAGACAGTAGAAGAAACAACGACTGATTAGACTCCGGGAAAGGTTTGCGACAAAATGAATTGGAAACATGCGCTCACAGGCTTAACGGCAAGCCTTGTCGTAGTATTAGCGTTCTCTCAACCCACGTTGGCTTTTGATGAAGCTGAACCGACAGAAAAGCCCGCAGCGGAAGCAACGATGGAGACACAGGCTCCTGCTGAGGAAGCTCCCGCTGAAGAAGCTCCCCCACTTTCATTATCTGAAGTTTACTACGCACTCGATAACAGCATGTTAATGCTGTGTGCTGTGCTGGTTCTGTTTATGCAGGCCGGTTTCGCCATGGTCGAGTCAGGATTCAACTCATCCAAAAACACAATCAATATTCTCTTTAAGAACCTGATGGATGTCTGTGTTGGCGTTCTGATCTATTTCGCCGTCGGTTACGGACTCATGTATCCGGGTGATGCAGGAAATGGCTACTTCGGCTACGCTGGTTTTGGAATCGGAGAAGCGGGAGAAGCCGGTCCTGCTGTACTGCATCCTCAAGTGGACTTTCTGTTCCAGGTTGCATTCGCCGCGACAGCTGCCACCATCGTATCTGGTGCTGTTGCCGGTCGTCTCAAATTCAGCTCTTACCTGATCTACAGCGTGATCCTGACTGGATTTATTTATCCTATCAGTGGTTACTGGAAGTGGGGCGGTGGCTGGTTAGACGCCATGGGATTCTATGACTTTGCCGGTTCGATTGTTGTGCACGCTGTCGGTGGTTTTGCTGGCCTGGCTGGAGCTCTGGTGCTCGGACCCCGTATCGGTCGCTTCAAAGATGGCAAATCTGTTCCCATTCCAGGGCATAATATTGCTCAAGCGACACTGGGTGTCTTCATTCTGTGGGTCGGCTGGTACGGGTTCAATCCCGGTAGTCAGCTGGCTTTCGCTGGAACTGGTAACACGAACGCTGTGATGTTAATTGCAACCAACACAACTCTGGCAGCAGCCACCGGTGGTGTCGCCGCCATGATCCTGGGTTGGGTTATGTATGGTAAGCCTGATATTTCCATGGCTCTGAACGGTGTGCTGGCTGGTCTGGTTGGTATCACTGCCAACTGTGACAGCGTGACCAATCTCGAGTCGCTTGCTATCGGCGGAATTGCTGGTCTCCTGGTTGTCTTCGGCATCCTCGCACTGGAAAAACTGAGAATCGACGATCCCGTCGGTGCTTTCCCTGTCCACGGACTGTGTGGTATCTGGGGTGGGGTGGCTACGGGTATCTTTGGCGATTATGACCTGGGTGTTCAGATTCTGGGATCAGTTGTGATTCCTGTCTATGCCTTTGTCACAATGTTCATTCTCTTCATTGTCTTGAAAGTGATCGGACAATTGAGAGTTTCCGAAGAAGATGAATTGAAAGGTCTGGACCTGTCTGAGCACGGAATGCAAGCATACCACTAGGACAGACTGTTGAAACACTGGTACTTTGCAGGAGGTACTATTAAGTGTGACTGACTGATGGCTTGAGAAATGAATTCTCTCGCCATCAGTTTTTTTATGCGCGCACTGCCAGACAAGATCGTCGGTTCTGACCAGTTTCAGCAGATGATCCGAATCGCTCTCTTCAAGAATTCTCAGGAATTCCTTGTGAACCCGGCTCGGCTTACTTAATGTAAACAGAATGTAAGCATTCAAGTCTTTCGCTTTGAAGTCTGTGTTCGCCTCAAGGAGTATGGTAATGGCTAAATATATTCTGGCATTAGATCAGGGAACGACGTCCAGTCGCTCTATATTATTTAATCATCAGGGAAAAATTGAGGCGACGGCCCAGCAGGAATTTGAACAGATCTTTCCTTCACCCGGGCTGGTAGAACATGATCCGGAGGCCATCTGGGATTCGCAACTGGCTACTGCGCAGCGTGTGATCGAGCAGTCGCGCGTGGATCTTTCAGAGATCGCTGCCATCGGTATTACCAACCAGCGGGAAACAATCGTAATCTGGGATCGTGATACCGGAAAACCGGTCTCGAATGCCATCGTCTGGCAGAGTCGTTTAACCGCCGCACGCTGTGATCAGCTGAAAGCGGAGGGATACGAAAAACTGTTTCGTGAGAAAACAGGGCTGGTCCTTGATGCTTATTTCTCCGGCACAAAAATTGAATATCTGCTGAATGAGATTGAAGGACTCAGGGAGAGGGCTGAGAAGGGGGAAGTCCTGTTCGGTACGATCGATTCCTTTCTGATCTGGCGGCTGACAGGAGGCAAGGTTCATGTGACTGATCCCACGAATGCGTGTCGAACCCTGCTGTATAATATTCATACCCATGAATGGGATGAGGAACTGCTGAAGATTTTTGACATTCCACGTGCGATGCTGCCCGAAGTGAAAAGTTCCAGTGAAGTCTATGGTGAAACGTCGCCTGAACTGTTTGGCGCACCGCTTAAAATAGCTGGAATCGCCGGCGATCAGCAGGCGGCCACATTTGGGCAGGGCTGTTTTGAAACCGGTTCTGCCAAGAATACATATGGCACAGGCTGCTTCATGCTGATGAATACGGGAGACAAGCCGGTCCCCTCCACCACCGGCCTGTTGACCACGATTGGCTGGAGCATTAATGGTAAAGTGACTTACTGCCTGGAAGGATCCGTCTTTATTGCCGGCGCTGCGATTCAGTGGCTGCGCGATGGTCTGCAGATCATTAAATCATCAGAAGAAGTAGAAGGTCTGGCCGCACAGGTGGAAGATTCCGGAGACGTTTTCTTTGTGCCTGCCTTTGTGGGACTGGGGGCTCCCTACTGGAATCAGAACGCGCGGGGAACGTTAATCGGTCTTACGCGTGGTTCTACGAAAGCCCATGTGGCGCGTGCCGTTCTGGAGTCGCTGGCTTATCAGAGTTGTGATGTACTGCATGCCATGGAACAGGATTCCGGAATCAAACTGAAAAACCTCAAGGTGGATGGGGGCGCGGCCGCCAATCAGCTGTTAATGCAGTTCCAGGCGGACATGCTGGATGTTCCTGCGCAGCGACCAGTCGTACACGAGACGACTGCACTGGGAGCCGCCTATCTGGCAGGGCTCGCGGTCGGATTCTGGCATGATCAGAATGAAGTGACAAAAAACTGGGCACTGGACGTGGAGTTTCAGCCTGCGATGGACGCAGAGCGGAGAACGCATCTGTATCAACGCTGGAAAAAAGCCATTGAACGATCCCGGGACTGGGCCTGATCCGTGAAACGCGGGAGTCTGTCACGTATTGCTGGTGGGCAGGCGGAGCAGGTTCTGATCCGTTCCGATGATTAACAGGATATCTGATTCCTGTATCTGGTAATCCGGGTGGGGAACACAGTCGGTGGTGTAGATCTTACCTGTTTTCTGTTCCACTTCAGCTGAGTTCCGCTTGCGAATCGCGACGACGTTCACCGAGTAGGTAGAGCGCAGGGAAAGTTCCGTCAGGTTTTTCCCAATGAATTCTTTAGGGGTGATCAATTCGATCATGGTGTAACCATCGCCCACCTGAATGTAGTCTTCCAGGTGAGGATTGGCGAGCAGGCGTGCCAGGTGTGCGCCGGCCTGAACCTCAGGCTGAATGACATCTGTCGCGCCGACCTGTGTAAAAATCTCCGCGTGGAACCTGGTTTGTGCGCGACAGATAATTTTAGGTACACCCAGTTTTTTGAGTATGACGGTCGTCAGCAGAGCCGCTTCAAAGTTTTCGCCGATGGAGATCACACAGACATCCACTTTGTCTATATCCTGGCTTTTTAATGCCTGCTCATCGGTCGCATTCAGCCGGACGGCGATCGCCACGTCGTCTTTGACTTCATTGACCAGCTTGTCGGATGTATCGATGGCAATCACTTCGACGTGGCTGGCCCCCAGACGTTTTGCCAGTTCCGTTCCGAATCGTCCTAAACCGATGACGGCTACTTTTATCACAGGATCAATGCTCCCCGGGAGAGGTAATTATTGGATGCGGGATGAATCTATATTCTAACGGTTTTTGTAGCAGGGATTAACCCAGGTTCACACTTTCTTCCGGGTATTGGTACCGGTTGGAGGGGCCGCGATTTGACAAAGCGATCAGCGCCGTCAGCGGTCCGACTCTGCCAATCAGCATCGTAAAAATAATCACCCAGTGTGAGGGGGTGGTTAATTCGGCTGTAATCCCGGTCGAAACGCCTACTGTTGCAAAGGCACTGGTCGTTTCGAACAGATGATCCAGAAAGATATCTTCACGATTTTCAAATAATACCACCAGCAGCGTGGAAGTCATCAGCACCAGGATTCCCAGTGAAATGATGGTAAGTGACCTGTGAATCAGGGCTGGAGGGATGGTGCGCCCCATAATTTCAACACGGTCCCTGCCTTTCAGTAAAGCCCAGACAGAGAGAATCGCCAAAGCGAATACCGTTGTTTTAACTCCGCCTCCCGTAGAACCGGGGGAGGCACCGACAAACATCAACAGTACTGAAAACAGTTTGGACTGCGGCTGGAATTCCCCCAGGTCAACAGTATTAAAGCCGGCTGTCCTCATTGTCACCGACTGAAACCAGGCCTGGTTCAGCTGTTCCCGGAAAGGGGTTTCATAGTTTCCATGAACCGACTCTAAGAAGTAGATTCCGATGGTTCCTCCCACGAGTAGAAAGAGAGTGGTAAAGAGTACCAGGCGTGATGAAATTGTCAGCCTGACTTTCTGAGTGGGGTGGTGGAACAGAGGTTTGCGAACCCGCAGATTGGAAAAATGGGTGATGCCATACAGCATGAAATTATAGTTGACGGCAAAACCCAGTCCCCCAATGATGATCAGCGCCGGCATGACGGCCCAGACCTGCCAGTGATGGCCCATGCCGAGCAGATTGTCATCCATCAGGCTGAAACCTGCATTACAGTAGGCACTGACCGAATGGAACAGGCTGTGGAAGATACGATCTTCCCATGAGAGTTCCGGCCATAATCCTGAAAGACAGACGGCCCCCGCCAGTTCGGTAAAAATCGTAATACCCAGAATCGCCAGCAGCAGTCGCCTCACGTCGCCCCGCTGGTGAGATTCCAGCATTTCACCGAACGTGACGCTCTCGCGAATTTGCATTGACCGTCCAAAAGCGGCGGCGAAGAAGGCCCCAAAGGTCAGGATTCCCAGGCCACCAATCTGGAATAGAAACAGGATGATTGTCTGTCCGGTCTGGCTCCAGTAAGTTCCCGTGGGGACAATGATCAGGCCTGTCACACAACTGGCGCTGGTTGAGGTGAACAGGGCCGTCAGAAAGGGAGCACCCTCTGTATTCACAGTAGTGGGATCCTGGACCCGGGCCGTCGGAAACATCAGCAGAGCCGTTCCTACGGAAATCAGAACCAGAAACGAAGAGACAACAATTAAAGCCGGGTTCCAGCCGCGCGAGGAGACGCGGCGGATCAGGAGAATCGCTTCGTACAGGCTTCGCAGGATCACGCAGAGTTCGGAGGCACCCAGAATGAGGAGCAGTCGATCCGGAGCAGAGTCCGGCAGCAGGTCCTGAAAAATAACGATCAGCACCACGCTGCAGATCCACAGACCTGATAAAAAGACATAGATGACATGATTGCGAAGAAACTCATTGCGCGACAGGTGCCAGTAGTAGCGAAACGCCAGGCTCAAAGTGAAGTACAACATCGTACCGAAGATGATCACCCCTAGCTCCCAATGCACGATGGTGGTAATCTTCAGCAGGCCATGTAGAATAATGGTGGCTATCAGAGCCACAATTAAGGCGATGATTTCACAGCGGCGCAGCAGACGGCAGCGTTTGGGGTGATAGGTCTGGTACTGGATCCGACTGGGAAGATGTGACAACGTCATATGAATAAAAGCTGTAACCAAAAAGAGTTTATGAAAACCTGTTCAGATTTTATTCGCAATATAATGCAATTGAAACAGTGAGATAATGGTACGCGATTTTATTTCTGAAAGTTTGGCCCATGATCCCATTCATGGATATATACCGTTTACATCAAAAACGGGGATACCCGGTGAAGAAATCTCAGAACAGGAGATCATTGATCACCCCTGGGTGCAGCGTTTGAGGCACATTCATCAACTGCAGACAGCCTGGTGGGTTTTCCCTTCTGCAGAGCATATGCGGTTTCAACATGTGTTGGGAGCAATGCATCTGGCATCGGTCGCCATCCACGCCTGGTATGATTCGCTCAACACTGCCTGCCGGAATGTCCCTTCACTGCCTTATGTAGAGAGCCTGGTGCGCCTTGCTGCCCTGTTGCATGATGTCGGGCATGGACCCTTCGGTCATTTTTTTGATGATCATTATCTGGATCAATATGGTTTGACCCATGAAGATATCGGAGCTCATATTATCGAACATGAACTGGGCGACCTGATCCGCGGGATTCGCAGAAATCCCAATGGCCGGTTGAACCCACTGGAAGAGCTGGATCCAAAACAGGTGGGCTGGCTGATCCGTCGCCCCTCAGGAGATCAGCAGAGTGAAGAAGGAAATCCGGACTGGCTATGCAAGCTGCGTGCCATGTTCAGCGGCATTTACACCGTGGATAACATGGACTTTGTCCTGCGCGATGCCTATATGTCAGGTTACAACATTCGAGCCGTCGATGTCTCCCGCTTGATCCATTACAGCTTTTTTACCACGGAAGGCCTCACGATTCATGGACGAGGCTTGCAGGCGCTGGTCAATTTTATCGAGACCCGGGCCAACCTGTTTCGAACCATCTATTATCACCGGACGGTCCGCGCGCTGGACCTGGCTCTGGAAGAAATCTTTGCGGAAACCATGCAGCACCTGTTTCATGGAAATCCCCTGGAACATCTGGATGATTATCTGGGCTTCACGGAATCCTCGTTTCTGGTTGATGTGGGACGGTTTAAAAAGAGCTCAGATCCGGCTGTTCTGGATCTGGGAGAACGCTGGCAGGGTATCCTGTCGCGGAATGTCGAGTGGAAAATGGCTTGTGAACGCTCGCTCAATTTTCATTCCGGCACCGCCGTCCACACTTCGATTTTTTCTGAACCCGAACTCGTCGAAAAAAGGGTGCGGGCAAAACTGCCTGCGAAATTAAAACAGATCCCTCTGAGAATCGATGTCGCCAGGCACTATCATCGCCCCAGTGGCCGGTTGCCCGCGGGGGGCCAGAACTTCCTGCTGGATCAGGGAACCGAGAAAACACAGGAACTGCACGATGATGAGTTATTCCGAGCGATCCCTGTCAGTTTTCTCATCTTTCGGATTTATACCCGCGACCATCTGCATGACCTGGAGATGACCAATGCACTCAATGCCGCGCTGGGTGAAGTCTCTGATTCCAAAACGAATATGTAGGTCGCGGCTCTACCGCTTCAGCTCCTTGCAGACTGCCGGGACGGGCGTGTGAACTTCTGTAAATCATTCCTGCATAGCGCATGCAACTTCAGGTATTGTATTACAGAAAATCTTGAGCTGTTTTCGACGATTTTTTGACCCAGGGTATAAGACAATAGTCCTGTTATGTCGGTCGTGTCGGCAAAGTGAATTCGATAATACTGGTTCGGGGACCAGGTCGATAACTACAACATGATAGATTTCGAACAGGAACAGATGCTGGAAAATCCCGAGTGGTGTCTCGTTTTGAGGCATTACAGTCAAACGCAGGTCCAGGTCAAGGAACAGGACCCGGAGTCAGATGGCTGGATTATTCGCCAGAATGAAGTCGAGGGGGTTGTCGCCGAACATCTGCCTCGCATTCATGGCAAGTTAATCGCCTTTGATCTACTCAAGTTCCAGATTGCAGGACGCGATTCGGGGGTCTTCTATAAAGTCACCAACTCAGGGAATAAAATGCTTCCCAGGCTGGAGAAAAAGCTTCGAAAACTGCTCGCTTCCGCGGATGCTGCCGAACAGCTTGATGACCAGGATGATGAAATCGAACAGGACTACGCAAAGTCTGCCTGATCCGCAGGAATGTGAAAGTCCGCCTGGATTGACTTGGACGCCTCTCATCAAATGACGACCGGTCCCACTGGCTCTGAAGCGGCGGTCATAAACATTCATGAATACATATAATGAAAAACGGCCCCGATTGCTGATGCAATGGGGCCGTTTGTATTCCTCGTTGCTCCGAAAGGAGCTCATTCCGCATTAGGCTTTCTTAGGAGCTGGTGCGGGAGCTTTCTTTGGAGGAGCTGGTGCTTCTTCTACCTGGTTAGGAGCTGGGGCACCTGGAGATGCAGGAGCACAGCTTGAGCAGGGAGCGGGAGCACAGTGTGCTGCTGGTGCACAGCAGGTTGGTGCTGGAGCACAAGTAGGAGCTGGTGCACAGCAACGTACACGAGCTGGCTTGCAGCAACGTACACGTTCTGGACGGCAGCAACGTACTTTTTTGGGCTTGCAGCAACGTACACGTTCTGGCTTGCAGCAACGTACGCGTTCTGGTTTGCAGCAACGGTTACGGAAACCGAAAGCTTCAGCATCAGAAACGCTGAAAGAAGCAGCAAACATTGTCAGGACAGCGATCAAAGAAAGTGTGACAGTTTTTCGAATCATGGTGTACTCCTCAGATTCAATAATTAAAAGTGGTTCCACTTCGCTGAAAGATGAGTCACTACTTCATCTCCCGGCGATGTCCCCAAGCCTACGCACCTGGGGAAAACAGGTCTGTTTTTCTGGTTTGGTAAGTTTTGCCGGTTACGGCGAATACGTTGATTACAATACCAGAACGAAATGCGATGTCAAAGTAAAGACTACACTAAAAATAAAGTTTCTCTAAAAATCCTTTATTTCCTGGAGTCTCAAATAATGCCTGTTTTTACTTGATTTTCAAGCAGTTCCAACTACACCTCGAATGCCAGACCTGAGGGCTCTGTCTGTAGCATAGGTTATAAAACTGGTCTGTGGTAAATTTTGACCTTTGTTCTTCAAATAGCAGGCTGTACAGGTCTTTCAAGGTCCTCTTTTCCGCTAATTTCCTTGCAACCCACATCCCGGGGAAGTAAAAACAATAGCTGCTCCCCCCATCAATTTCCCTGAACCATGTTTCCGAATATCAACCCTGTTTCGCGGGGCAGAAATCATTCCAGATACTCAGCCAGGGGGTACAGTGAACGATAAATCTTCTACCGTCTGAAATCAGAACACACCTCGTATTTGAGTAGATCGCATTGTGAATATACTTTCTTCAGATTCCCCACCCAGTCAATCCGAATCACAGCGAATCTGGAAGTGTGCCTCTGAAACACTGGTCTTGGGAGAGTTGCCACTGCTGATGGGAATTTTGAATGTCACTCCCGACAGCTTTTCTGACGGAGGAGAAGCCACTGAATTAGAGTCCGCCATCAGGAAAGGGCTGCAACTGGTGGAGGATGGGGCGGACATTCTGGATATTGGCGGAGAATCCACGAGACCTGGCGCTGAGCCGGTTCCCTTAGAGACAGAGCTAAGCCGCGTCATTCCCGTGATTGAAGCACTCGCTGCCCGTACCACCACGCCGATTTCAATCGACACTACCAAGGCAGAAGTCGCGCGGCAGGCACTACAGGCCGGTGCCATCATTATCAATGATATTTCCGGGCTGACCTTTGATCCCGCGATGATTCCTCTGGCCGTCGAATCAAAAGCGGGCGTGATATGTATGCACATTCAGGGCACCCCGCAAACCATGCAGGAGAATCCCGATTACGATGATGTCGTCGCTGATCTCAAAAGCTGGTTTCAACTGCGGATTCAGGCACTCCTGGATGCTGGAGTGGAGCCCGAGCGGATTGTCCTCGACCCTGGTGTCGGCTTTGGAAAGACAGCCGACCATAATCTGCAGATTCTCTCTCAAATTGCCTCCTTTCAGTCACTCGGTTATCCCGTACTGATTGGACATTCCCGCAAACGTTTTTTATCAAAGCTGCTGGGTCGCTCGCTCGAAGAACGACTGGCTGGTACGATCGGGGTCTCCGTGGCTCTCGCAAATCAGGGGGTCGAAATTTTAAGGCTGCACGATATCGCCGCCAACCGGGATGCCATTGCTGCCTGGCAGGCAATCACTTCCCGCAGCACTTCATCGCTTAAATAGATCATGAATAAGGAATCGATATGAATCTGAATCTCTGCCCGCGATCCTTCGTTCTCGTATTGTTCACCCTGATTACCATCTCCAGCCACGCTGAGGAAAAAAAGGAGCACAATTTTGAACGCTGGGAAAAATCGATCTCTCAGTTTGAAAAGCAGGATCAGGAGCAGGGAATCAAACCAGGGGGTATCCTGTTTGTAGGCAGTTCCAGTATCCGCATGTGGGATCTGGATAAATATTTCCCCGATCAACCTGTCATCAACCGCGGCTTTGGTGGTTCAGAAATCGTGGATTCCACCCATTTCGCCGATCGAATAATCATCAAGCATAAACCGAAAGTGATCTTTTTATACGCCGGCGATAACGATCTCGCTCGCAAGAAAACAGCCGCAGAAGTCGCCGCAGATTTTAAAAAGTTTGTCGCGAAAATACATAAAAGTCTACCGAAAACCCGCATTGTCTTCATCGCCATCAAGCCCAGCCTCAGTCGCTGGAAACTTGCGGATACCATCCAGAAAGCCAATCAGCTCATCGCTGCACAGTGCGCCAATAACGAGCTACTGGAATTCGCCGACGTCTGGGATCCCATGCTGGGAGAAGATGGAAAGCCACGACCCGAACTGTTTAAATCCGATGGCCTGCACATGGAACATGCCGGCTACCTGGTCTGGAAGAAAGCCGTACAGCCCTACATGAATCAGAAATAACAGGCTCGCTCAAGCATCCTGCAGGTCAGATGGTTCTGACTTGCAGTTCATGTGCCCCGACAAACTCGTCCAGCTCATTCCGGGTGAAAATTCCCGCCGTCGCACCGGTGGCCCGGACGCAGCTGTGACCCAGGGCAGATCCGAATTTCAGACAGTCTTCCGGGCTGGCTCCTTCCAGTAACCCGTGGATAAAACCTGCGACAAACGCGTCCCCGCTTCCGGTTCCGTCGACCAGATTGACCGGGTAAATTTCCGACTGAATGGTTCGCTCGGCGTCCATCAGAATACTCCCTGCTCCGCCACATGTGATAATCACATGCTTCGCACCCGCTTTGCGGAACGCCCGTGCCTGTTCGAACGGATCAGATTCACCCGTGATTAACTCTCCCTCGTCATTATTAGGCAGAAAATAATCACTGAAAGGCAGCACCGGCTCCAGCATTTTCCAGTAGTCAGCCGGCTTGGGAGTCACTACATCCAGGACCGTCGTGACTCCCGCATCTTTTGCCATCCGAAACATTTCAGCCACGTTCTCTGGTGACAGCTCTTCGGACAGACAATAACCCCCCAGGTACAGGATGCGGCTCGATTCGATCTGTTCCCGTGTGACCGTTTCCCCCGTAAACAGCGCATTTGCTGCGACAGAATGGATAAAGCGGCGGTCTTCTCCCTGCACATTGATCACAAAGGAACCGCTGGTCGGCAGTGTCTCCGACTTCATCAGGTAGTCGCAGTGCACTCCCCCCTGAATCAGGTTCTCCTCCACATAACGACCAAAGACATCCTGGCCGACGATGCCGGCAATCGCCACCTGTCTGTCGAGCCGCGCCAGATCTGAAGCCACGTTAGAGGCACATCCGCCTATCGTCAGTTCCATCTTGTCGGTCAGTACCAGCTCTCCGGGCCGGGGCAGATGATCGATGGCTTTGCAGACATGGTCCGCTACTATGATGCCCGCACACAAACAGTCATATCGGGGAGACGACATTCGATAACCTTTTTTCTCGATACAGTCAGATTTTTTACGAACTGATTATTATGCGAGAGTGCAGGTAGAGATCAACACCTAACTGGAATGTAGATGCACAGATTTTAAGTTCTGATCCGAGTCCACAGTCTGCGAGGGGATCACTGTCTGGGTTCCTGGTTCGTCCGGAGTGTCAGCAGGTGTCTGCCGGTTGAAATGCATCAACAGCCTGAGCATGATCGGATACGTCATCAGCGAGAAAAACGTGGCGACAATCAACGAGCCGATGATCAGGGGCGAGCCCACTTCCAGCAGCAGCTGTTTCACCGTCTCCCACCAGCCGCTGAAGCCTTCAAATTCCAGGATCCGGGCGAAATCTTTCTGGGTCAGCGAACCCCCGACATAATAAGTCCCGATTTTATAGTCGAACCAGTAGATCGGCACGATCGTCAGTGGATTCGATATATAAACGGTGATGAGAGACGCGACCTGGTTGAATTTGAAAAAAGGACGGGTCACAAACGCCACACACACGACGATCAGCATCTGGATCCCCACCGTAGGCGTCAGAGCGATAAACATCCCGATCGCCGTCCCCAGTGCAATAGAGTGGGCACTGTCGTCCAGCATTAATATCGATCGCAACAGCATCCGTGGGCTGTATTTCCAGGCTGGTTTCGGTGATGACATATCGCTATTTCAACAGGCTTTAGCTGGGAATCTGGTCCCGTCCGATCCAGTCTGGAGAACGGGCACGTTTTACGTAATCAGTGTTATAGGATTATTTTATCGGCTCGACCCGGGAAAAATTCCGCTGTTTTATGCAATGTCTTCTGGTGCAGTCGTATTATCACGGATGACTCTGACGGTCAGTCTGATTATACGCTTTAACAGCAGCCCCGGAACGGTCCTTCTAAAATTAAAAGTCGTCCTCTATTCTAGTTGAGCAATTTCCAGTTAAGCAACTGATATCAACAGTCCAATCTCCCGTCGTGGCAAAGTCCGTGTCGAAAAAAACAGGCTTCACATCCGTGAATTGCATATTTTGTACACTTTTCTCGAAACGATATGTTTTTTTGATCTCGAGCCTGAAATTTCCCTACAGGTTAGGTATGCTCTTGAAGCAAGTAGGTAGCGTTCTTTATATCCTTCTCTTCTTTTGACGTTTTCAGCACATACTGATTAGTACGCAAGCAGGATTGATAATGGTAGAAAATCTGGAAATATTCGAGGTGGAAGTGTCAGCACCAAACCTGGTTGTCGTTCCCCAGGGATCGACCCTGCAGTTTTTGTACAGCAACGTCCAGACGGAATCCAATAAGGTGCTCAGGCTCTTCGATGCGCCGGAAATCAAGAATGTGATTATAGATCTCTCCAAAGTCGATTATCTCGATTCCATCATTATCGGCTCCATCATCCGACTACTGCAGCGCGCCAGACAGACAGGCGGCCAGGCGGTCTTCTGTAATGCCTGTGAAAATATGCAGAACATCCTAAAATGCATCAAGGTCGGCAGCCTTTGGCCTCTGTTTGAGACCCGGGAAGAAGCCATCGCTGCCATCAACGCGAATTAAATCTCCTGAGTCTGCATGCCTGTTGAAGAGTGAGCCTGGAATGCTGCCGTTCACAGCCGAAGATCTGAAAGCCATCCAGACCGAAACCTTTATCGAACATCTCGACTACTTCGAAAGCCTTGCCTCCACCAACTCCTGGGCGCTCAGTACTCACTGTATCCCTGCCGGCGCCGCAGTCAGCCGCGAAACCAGCCATCCCAGTCTGGTCCTCACCGGAAATCAGACTGCCGGCCGCGGGCGAGGCAGTCATGCCTGGTGGTCGCCCGCAGGAGGCCTCACCTTCTCGCTCGTGGTCGATACCCGCATCCTGCAGATTCAGCTCGAACAGCAGCCACTCATCGCGCTCGCCACCGGTCTCGCCGTTTGTGAAACCCTCGAAAAACAACTGCCCGATTACACCCTGCAGCTCAAGTGGCCCAACGATGTCTATCTGCAGCAGAAAAAAGTGGCCGGCATTCTCGTCGAAACTGCAGCCAGTCAACCCGGGCTCGTCGTCATTGGCGTGGGCGTGAATCTCAATAACTCCTTCCTTTCCGCCGCAGCAGAACTCCAGTCGCGGGGAACCTCTCTCTACGAAACCACCGGCCAGAAATATTCGCTCGCCTCCACCCTCATCGATCTGATTAACGGCATTGAAAACCGTCTCTACGACATCGCCGGCGAAACCAATTCTTTTATGACCGACTGGCGACGCTACTGCCTGCTCACCGGCCGTTCCATTCGCATCAATACCGGACTCGAAGTCAAACAGGGAATCTGTCTCGAAATCGACGAACAGGGCTTCCTCATTCTCCAGACCGAAACCGGCATCGAACGCATCATCAGTGGCACCATCGAACACTTCTGATTAAAATAATTTATCATGAAAAAACTACTCATCTATCCCGCCATTGATGACACCCGGCTGGCTCGAATTCAACAGGTCTCCAACCAGCTCACCATCTGCAATGCCCGCGATCTTTCACAGGCATTGAGCGAAATCAAAGACGCCGACGCTTTCTTCGGCAAGATCACTCCCGAACTGCTGACTGCTGCGGAAAACCTCCAGTGGGTCCAGTCCCCCACCGCCAGCCTCGAACATTATGTATTCCCCGAACTGGTCGAACATCCCTGCCAGCTTACCAACATGCGCGGCTTGTTCTACGATGTCATCGCCGACCATGTGCTCGGCTTCGTACTCTGCTTCGCCCGCAATCTGCATCGTTACATCCACCAGCAGAGGGAAGCAGAATGGCAGCCCATCGGCGGAACCGCCGGCAAACCCGACTTCGTCACCGGCCCCGGACAGGTCAGCGAAGTCGATCGCAGCCACCTGCATCTCTCCGACTGTTCGCTCGGCGTTGTAGGAGCCGGCTCCATCGGTGCGGAAGTCTGTCACCGCGCCGCAGCGTTCGGCATGACGGTTTATGCTGTCGACCCCCTCACACGCAAAGTGCCCGGCGTTGTCGATGACGTCTGGGACATCGACCGCCTGCCCGACCTGCTGGCCGTCAGCGATTTCGTCGTCATCGCTGCTCCCCACACGCCCCAGACCGAAAAACTGTTCCGCGCCAAACAGTTTCGCCAGATGAAATCCTCCGCGTATCTCATCAACATTGGTCGCGGTGCCATTGTCGATCTGCAGGATCTCACCACCGCCCTGGAGCAGAAAGAGATCGCAGGTGCTGCCCTCGATGTCTTCGAGATCGAACCGCTGCCCGCGAATCATCCGCTCTGGCAGATGCAGAACGTGATCATCACTCCGCACATCGCCGCCGCCTCGACCCGCGTTCCCGAACGTCACCTGGAAACCCTGCTGGAAAATATCCGCTGCTTCATCAATGGTCAACCTTTCCTGACGCTCGCCGACAAAAGTCTCTGGTTCTGAATCGACAGTGGTTAAAAACATCGACTGCTTTTCCGCGCACCAGACATGCATTTCACTGTTCAACTTCCCCTTGACGCCGCCGCGCCAACAGCGATAAGCAACAAACTGAGTCGCGCGCGTGCCCAGTTTACTGTGCACTGAAACACAAGCCACTTGTTCGCAATCTTCACTACAATACAGCCTGTTTTTTCCAGATTTGCACTTATCACAACAACACCCGTTCGTAATGTAATCCTGCGGATCGCCACACATCGCAAAGCTTCGCCCCGGCATCACCACTGCTCACCCCCGCATCGGTTCGCTGTCAACCCGTATCGCCACATGATATTGTTTATCCCCCTTGACGCCCCCATGGCTTTCCACAAAATAATCACCATGCAACGGTGCCAGAAATCAGAAATCAGAAATCAGAAATCATACACCAGACACCAGACACCAGAATGAACCCCACAATAATAACAAAAATTCAATGTCCTCTCCCCCGTGCGGGTGCCACTGTTGGCTTGCCCAACAGTGCGCGAACAACCAGCCCGCTGACCAACAAAACAGAGTAAACCTGAATGCAATTCGAAGTTGTCGCAGACAACAGGAGACTGTCAGTGCAAACGTACAAAGCAGAACAATAAAGCCAATCTGTAGAAGTAGGGTGCGGACCCATGTGTCCGCCCGCCTGGCGAAAATCGACCCCGTTTCAATCTCCAATGGGAGCAGATGAATCATCCCAAACAGAAATACCTACCACGAAAAACACGAACCCCCCAAAAAGTAAAAAGAGGGTGAGCCCGGATAAAATCCGGGCCGAGCGCAGCGAGCAGGAGGTCGCAGTTCCCGCGTTCTTTCCAGAACCGAACTTCCCAATCTCACTTAACACGGCCGGACAAGCCGGCCATGGCACCCTGAAACCTCGATATTAATTGCAATGTCTCCTGTAAAATCAGACGAGCGCGTGCCACTGATCGGCTTGCCCGACAGGGCTGGTGCAAACGTCCTCTTTCACATTTCAGCAGGCATTATAAAAGAAGTGCCCCATACCCCGCAGATGAAAATCCCGAACCACTGAAAGATCAATAGAAGGTTCAAAAATCTGTTTTCACTCTTCACCATAAAACGTTCGGATGGGCCGCAGTGCCTTAGCCCCGGTTTTCATACCCCGCTCGCAAAAACCGCGACTAACGCCGTTCGGCTAATGTGAAAGAAAAAATGCGAGAGAAAGAAAGGGTAGCTCCGGATGCAATCCGGGGTTGTCGCAGACAACAGGAAACCGTCAGGGCAAGCACACAATCCAGAACAACAAAGCCAACCCCTTCAACGTAGGGGTCGTCCCTTGTGTCGACCCGCCTGGCGAGTCTCAACCCGGCATCGCGCCCAATGGGAACAGAATGAAACATCCCCATCAGGAATATCGACCACGAAAAACCCAAACCCACCCATAAGAAAAATGGGTAAGCGCGAATGCAATTCGGGCCGAGCGTAGCGAGCAGGAGGTCCCAACTACCACGTTTAATCCGGAACCGGGATTCCTATACCCATTCGACACGGCCGGACAAGCCGGACCGTGGCACACGGGAACCTCTCTATTAATTGCAATGGCTCCTGCTAAATCAGACGTGCGTGTGCCATCTGTCGGCTTGCCCGACAGTGCTGGTGCAACATCAGGAGTCACCTTCCGAAACGGGTAGCCCCGGATGCAATCCGGGGTTGTCGCAGACAACAGGAAACTGTCAG